>JALZMD010000342.1 GCA_030858375.1 Chloroflexota bacterium | reverse complement strand
CGCAGCTGCAGCAGCAGGTCGTTCATCCGCTGGATGTCGTGGGGGTGCAGGCCGATGGTCGGCTCGTCGAAGACGTAGGTAACGTCGGTAAGGGACGACCCGAGGTGGCGGATCATCCGGGTGCGCTGCGACTCGCCGCCCGAGAGCGTGCCCGACGGCCGGTCGAGCGAGAGGTAGCCAAGTCCGATATCCGCGAACGAGTCGAGAAGGTGTTGCAGCCCGGTGAGCAGCGGTGCGACCGACGGCTCGTTAAGGCCGCTGACCCATTCGGCCAGATCGCTGATCTGCATCGCGCAGGCGTCGGCGATGTTCTTCCCCTTGATCTTCGACGACAGGGCTTCCTTGCTGAGCCGCGTGCCGTCGCACTCGGGACAGGTCGTGAACGTCACAGCCCGCTCTACGAACGCGCGGATGTGCGGCTGCATCGCGTCCACATCCTTGGCGAGGAACGACTTCTGGATCTTTGGGATCAGGCCCTCGTAGGTCAGGTTGATCCCGTCCACCTTGATCTTGGTCGGCTCCTTGTGGAGCAGGTCGTCCAGTTCCTTTTTGGTGTACGTGCGGAGCGGTTTGTCGGGGTCGAAGAAGCCGCAGCCGCGGTAGATGCGGCCGTACCAGCCGTCCATGGTGTAGCCGGGGATCGTGAGCGCGCCCTCGTTGAGCGACTTTGAGTCGTCGTACAGCGCCGACAGGTCGATGTCGTTGACCGAACCCATGCCCTCGCAGCGCGGACACATCCCGCCGAGACGGTTGAAGGTGGCTTTCTCGGTCTTCGATTTGCCTTCGCCGCGCTCGATCGTGATCGCGCCGCTGGCCTTCACCGAGGGGACGTTGAACGAGTACGCGTTGGGCGGGCCGATGTGCGGCTTGCCCAGTCGGCTGAAGAGGATGCGCAGCGTGGCGTTGGCGTCAGTGGCGGTGCCGACGGTGGAGCGGGAGTTGGCGCCCATCCGCTCCTGGTCGACGATGATCGCCGTCGTCAGCCCGTCGAGCAGGTCGACCTCGGGCCGAGCCAGAGCCGGCATGAAGCCCTGCACGAAGGCGCTGTAGGTCTCGTTGATCAGCCGTTGCGACTCCGCCGCGATTGTGCCGAACACGAGCGAGCTCTTGCCCGAGCCGGAGACGCCGGTGAACACCGTCAGCCGGCGCTTCGGGATCTCGATGCTGACGTCCTTGAGGTTGTTCACGCGCGCGCCATGCACGCGAATCAGATCGTGGCTGTCGGCAACGTGCGGCGCAGGTGGCTGCGTGTCCGTTCTCGTGGCCATGCTCATTGGTGTCTCCATCTGTTGGGTGGAGCCGCCTTCGCGGGCGTTCTCCGCCATTGTCCGCCTTGCGATTTGCCGCGGGCGCGTGACGTCAATCTCTTCCATGATACGGACCATCAGCCTCAGCCTCACGGTTCGTCGGTCCCCGTCAGCCCGATCTCGTTCATGTGCTCGAGCATCGCCACGATCACCGCCGCCGACTGCGTGAGCGCCTCCTGAAACTGTAGAAGTTCAGAACCATGTAAGAAACGGGCAGCGTTGGAATGAGGGGATCGTCGCGAGTGTCTGAGTGGTGCCTATCCACACCATGATGCAGGAGATCCCCTCATGGTCAGGCATGGCAAGCGGAACCGTCGACGGATGAACCAGGCCGCGCCTCAGACCTGCCACCGGCCGTCGCGCATCAGGTTGCGGTTGGGCAACGTGTTGACTTCGCACCACGCCTGGATGCGGCAGGGGAGATCCGGCGCCAGAGGTACGACTTTGCCATCAACCGCGACTTGTCACCCAGTCGAAGGACAGCGGCCGCAGATACGGCGCACCGTCCGCCAAGGCAGTGGCCACCCAGACATCGCCCCTTTATCACCTGCGTAGCGAAGGGTTCAACAACTCGTTGTCGTCCTGGGTTCGAGGACCACCACCGCGGTTTCGGTGGATCGGCGACGGGCGTAACCGTCGAGGTTCTCGTCCAGCGCGCGAAATTGATCCCACAGTCTTTCTCGCTCCTGGCCGCTGGCGGCGCGGGCGATGGTGTCACGTGCACCGTCGGCAAGTTGCACCCGCGCCTGCGGTTGAGCCTGGAGGTTGAGCCACCAGGCCGGCTCTGCGGCATCCCAGCCGTTCATCGCGAGGGTGACCAGATTGGGGCCGTCCTCGACGTAGGCGAGGATCACCGACCGCTCCTGGCCACTGCGCCGCCCAATTGCCGTCAGTCGCATCGCACCCCACTTTCCCGTACGGGGCCGCCACAAGCCAAGACGCCCGCGACTGATTCGCAACAGGGTGCGATGCACCCTCCAGGCGAACACGACGAACCAGCGGAACGGAAGCCGCGGGGCGCGTTTGCTCAGGTTCGCCATGATTGATGTCCTTCCTGCCGAAGCGAGCGAAACCGTGTGCATCCTCGACGTCCGTCGATGCCTTTTGAGAGGTTTGAGTGCGGATGTGCTGCCACTTGAAATGCTGTATCAGATCGGATGCGAGTGTTCCTCGACCTCGGAGTACCGGCACGATGTCTCAGGCAATCAGCCGCCGTGGGCGTGCGGCAGGGCGGTCCAGGCGGCGCGGTCAGGTGGCCCGTCGGATGACGGGGCCGCCTTCGCGGTTTCCGTCGGAGTCGCCAGGCTCGATCCTAACAGCTTTGAGCAGGACGAGTGGTTCTCCCCCGTTGGTGCGGTCGCGTCAACGGTCCGCTGCCTCCCTGCTCGGCGGCCCTGGCCCGAGATGGGGCGACGTCCGTCCAGCCTCAACCGGACGGCGTCGCGCTCGGCGCAAGGACCAGGGGCATCCACGCCGCCACCCACGTGTCGATCGATGTCCCGATTCGCGACGCCTAGCCCCAGCTGAGGTGGGTGAGCTGGATCAGGTTCCCGCAGGTGTCGTCAAGGACGGCGATGACGGAGCCGGTGGTGGATGTAACCGGCGTTGTGAACGTCACCCCGTTTGCGGCGAGCCGGTCGTGCTCCGCCTGGACGTCGCTGACCAGGAACTGGGCGGAGGGCTGTCCCTGGCTGTGCAGTGCTTCCTGGTACGCCTTTCCCTCCGAATTCGCGTTGGATTCAAGGATCAGCTCCACGCCCTCCGGATCCTCCGGCGAAGCCACAGTCAGCCAGCGATAGTTCCCCTGGGAGAAATCCGCTTTCTTCTGGAAGCCGAGCATCTCCGTGTAGAACTGGAGCGCCTTCTCCTGGTCACTGACGTAAAGCTTGGTCCACTTGATGCGCATGGGTCCTCTTCCTTTTTCAGGCAAACGTTGGTGGTCATTCCGTTCAAACGGGCTCGGGTTGGGCCGTGGCCTTGATCGAGTGTGGCATGCTGCGCTCCTTGCGCTGATACTGGCCGTGACGTGCGAACCGCCCGTCATCTCCCTGACGGATCGCAATGCAGGAATGTGACAGGTGACGGATTCTCAGGCACGCGCAGCACGGTTCGAGACGCATCGCCAGCAACTGCTCGCGGTCGCAACACGGTTGCTGGGATCGGCCACCGAGGCGGAGGATGCGGTGCAGGAGGCGTGGCTTCGCCTCGACCGCGCCGGTGACGAGGGGATCGAGAACCTCGGCGGGTGGCTGACGACGGTGGCCAGCCGAATCTGCCTCGATCACCTGCGGACACGCTCGACACGGGGCGAAGAGCCAGTCGAATCCGGGATGCCGGAACTTGGCAATGATGACCCGAACCCTGAGGAACTGGCGGTCCTTACGGAGTCGACTGCCGAAGCACTGGCGGTCGTGCTGGACACGCTGACGCCGATCGAGCGGGTCACGTTCGTCCTGCACGATGTCTTCGCCGTTCCGTTCGTGGAGATCGCGGCGATCACCGACCGATCGCCGGCCGCGACGCGGCAGCAGGGGAGCCGCGCGCGGCGGAGGGTGCGGGCTGCGACCGCCGCAACCGGACGAGAGTCGAACCCGCGGCGCGAGATCGTCGCGGCATTTTTCGCCGCATCACGGGAAGGGCGTCTCGACGCCCTGATCCAGCTGCTCGCCCCTGGCGTCGTGCTCCGGGGCGACGTTGCGGCAGTGCGCATGGGGGCCGAGCAGGAGGTGC
>JALZMD010000311.1 GCA_030858375.1 Chloroflexota bacterium | reverse complement strand
CAGGAGCCGATTAACGATGCGGTCTTCGTGCTCGGCGAAACGAACCTGCTGACCCAGCTTCGCGAAAAGCTCGAAAGCATGAACGCCGGCGACACTGAGTCGTTCGAACTCGCCTTCGATGAGGACGATGATTCAGCCGATCCCTCCATCCGCGGCAAGTCGCTCTCCTACCAGGTCACGCTGAAGGAGATCAAGCAGCGGGACCTCTTGCCGCTCGACGACGACTTCGCGAAAAAGGTCAACGAAACCGAGACACTTGACGACCTCCGCACACAGATCCGCGAAGACATTCACGTCGGGAAGACGAACGATGGCCGGACCGGCGTCGTCAACCAGATCATCAACGCCATGGCCGAGCAAGCGGCGATCGATCCGCCGGCCGTGATGGTGGGTGAAGAGGTCGATCACCAACTCAACCATTTGAAGGAAGAACTCCAGCGCAGCAACACGCCGTGGGAAGCCTACCTGCGACTCCAGGGCAAGACCGAAGACGACATTCGCGCCGACCTTCGGCCTGAGGCCGAGCGACGGCTGCGTAACTCGCTCTTCCTCCAGGCTGTGGCCAAAGCGGAAACCGTCGAAGTTACCGACGTGGACATCGACACCGAGATTTCCCGGCTGGCGCCTCCGGCCGCTGACGGGGACGACGAAGCGGCCGCGGCCCAGGCCGCCCGCATGGCGCAGTTTTACCAGAGCGACTACTTTCGGAGCATGTTGCGGAACGAGCTGTTCGAGCGCAAGCTGACCGATCGCCTGATCGAGATCGCAACCGAGGGCCGGGGGGCGGTGCTCAATGCCTACGTCGCTCCCGAGCCGCCAATCGACGCGGAATCAAACGTGATCGACACCGATTCGGCGGTCATCGACGCTGAGTCGGACGTTATCGACACCGAGTCCACCGTGATCGATGCCGAGTCTGCGGTTGTCGACACCAAAGCCAGTGCTGGCGACGATGACGCGTCAGGCGAGGACGAAGGATTTGCCGGTGCCGTCCGTGGTGACGGCACGGCGGACGCCCCCGACGGCTACCCGATCAAGGGCAATGCCGACTCGATGATCTACCACGCGGCAGACAGTGGATCGTACGCCAACACGATCGCCGAGTGGCACTTCGCGACCGAAGAAGATGCCGCCACCGCGGGCTTCCGAGCACCGGCGAACCGCAAGCGTGGCGCCGACACAGCGGCCGCCGCAGAATCGCTCGCCGAGGCCGCCGACAAGGATGGTGGCGACGCCTGATCCAGCGGAATACAAGCAGATGATCGATCCGGGGAGTTGCTGTAAGGCGCTCCCCGGTTTTGCGTTCTCCCCCCGCTCAGGCGGTGCGCCGTACCCATCTCCAGAGCACCACTGAGACCAGGAGGGCGCTTCACCAAATCACGAACAACGGTTCCCAGAAGACTCCCGTCATCCCAATCGAATCGCGACCTGGTTCACTGTTGCCGCAGCCCATCAATGGACAATCCCGGACGCCGGTCAGCACCAGCGAGGTTTCGGCAAAGCCGATGCCGCCCCTGATCACCAGCAGGATCCCGATGACCCATCCGTGCAGGGCAAGAAACCATGCCGGAAACAAGAAAGCGCCCAAGGGTGATATCAGGTTTCTGGTCAGCAGGGCACTGAACAGCGCCAATGCTCCCATGCCATAAAAGGCGAAAAACGTGATTGCTGGGTTTGCCCCCAGCCCGTCGTCGCTCTGCATATCCCCCGGGGCGAGCCAATCGACACCGAATCCCCACCAGATATGAGGAATGGCGTAAATTACGGCGAGGACGATGGCGAATCTGACCGCCAGTTCCAGCCTCTACCCGTATCCTGTCACGACCGGTTGATCGTGGTCCATGTGTTGTTCGTGTTCCAGACCCAAGTGAGCCAACCTTTCCGGGCCACGTGAGTAGCAACCCGCCCGTTTCCCAATCTGGAAAACCATGCCGCATTCATGTGACCTACGCTCGTCGATTTGTTCCCAATTTTGTGAACATCTTGACCACACAGCTCGAATGAGCAGGGATAGCCTTGGTCACTCTTGAATCGCTTCGCCAGTTGCAGACATCGGAAGGAATGCGAGTGCTCGGGGAGGTGCGCGACGCTGCCCCAACTCCGGCGACCTCGATTGCGATCGCGACCCGCCTGCGCAAGACCTGCGCGGCAGACCTCGTCATCGCCGCAATGGAGATGCACGAGCTGCGGACGCGGGCCAGGGACAAGTTCAGCCAGGCTGACAAGATGTGGTTTACCCGCGATGGTCTCGAGCAGGCCACGTCGGAATTGATCGCAGCCTATCGTGCCGACCGTTTCGTTCATGCGGCGGACATCGCTGACTTGTGCTGCGGCATCGGCGGCGACCTCCTGGCGTTGGCCGGTCAGGCGACCGAGGCGAGCGTCCTGGCGGTCGACCGCGACCCACTCCACCTGCACATCGCCGGCCTCAACGCCAACGTGACCGGTGTCGGCAGTCGCGTCTCGTTCGTCGAAGCGGACGTGCGGAGCGTGCCCCTGGAC
>JALZMD010000303.1 GCA_030858375.1 Chloroflexota bacterium | reverse complement strand
ATGCTGCTCGATCTGGATTTGGAACCAGATCAGCCACTCAATCGCAGCTGCGGCAAATGCACGATCTGCATCGACCAGTGCCCGACCGGTGCAATCGTCGCGCCCTACACCATTCACACGCCAACCTGCATCTCCTACCTCACCATCGAGCTTCGGGAAAGCATCCCTCGCGACCTGCGGGCGAAGATGGGTGACTGGCTTTACGGGTGCGATGTGTGCCAGGAAGTGTGCCCCTACACCGGCGCCGCCCGGACCATGGACGATCGGGAGTTGCTACCGGCATCGACCGACAACGCCTATCCGTCGCTGCACTGGCTCCTGGAGATGACCCAGGAAGAGTTTGGCACGACGTACTTCGGAACACCGGTGCCCCGTACCAAGCGACGTGGACTGGCCCGCAACGCCGCGGTCGCGCTCGGCAACATCGGCACGGATGAGGATATCCCCATCCTGGCGCGAACGCTGGGTGGGCACGACGAGCCGCTGGTGCGCGGGCACGCCGCCTGGGCCCTTGGGGCGATCGGGGGCGCTGTCGCCCGGATCGTACTGGATCGAGCCACGGCGTTGGAGCTTGATGCCATGGTGCTGGAGGAAATCACCTGCGCGCTGGAGATAGGCTGACTGGCGGGGAGCGCTCAACACGGAATCCGGGTATGGCGGCACCAAGCAGCACCAGTCGTAGGGGTCAACCTCCGTGCTGATCCGATCTTCGCGACCGCGATGCCCCGGGCCATCACGCATCCGGCGGGGCC
Source organism: Chloroflexota bacterium (assembly GCA_030858375.1). Classification (GTDB taxonomy): domain Bacteria; phylum Chloroflexota; class Chloroflexia; order Thermomicrobiales; family UBA6265; genus JACCYX01. The sequence goes on along the minus strand of JALZMD010000303.1, from coordinate 2,022 downwards.
AGGATCGCCCTTACCGACGTGGCTGTGGGTAATTGTCAACGAACTGAGCTACGCGGTTGGCATCGTCGCCATCCGCACCACGGTGTGAGAGTGCGCCGGCAAATGCATCCGGACGAGTCGGCCGGACTGTTGTTCCATGGTCTCGATGACCCTCACGTTCTCCGGGTGGTCGAAGTCGTTGATCCCGTGAACGTCGTCCCCGTTCACTTCGAATCGCCTGATTTCACCGGTCACCTCCCCAGCAGAGAGTTCCAGGGCGACATCAAGATCCTCGTCTTTACTGCGGTTGATCAGCGACAAGGTGAGTGTGCTGCGTGCATCATCCCGGGTGGCGGCGACATCGAGCACGTTGAACGCACCAAGCTTCGCGGCGCGCGACGGCTTCTCCTGGCCTGGAAGCGAATTCGGCAGGGTCACCGTCGGGCCATCGACCCAGGCGGAAAGGGCGACCTCCTGGGTGTGCTCGGCAAGCAGGGCCAGCGGGTGATAGATCGTTTGGAGATACAGCCCTTCCGCGGAGGTGAAGATCGGTGCGATCGCATTGACCATCTGAGCAAGGTTGGCCACGGTTACGACATCGGCCTGGCGGACGAACACATTGAGATAGGCCGCCACTGCCAGCGCATCGGAGAGATCGTATTTTTCCTCCAGCCGCTCCGGTTGGTGAGCCCGGTACCAGACGTTCCACTCGTCATACGCCACCTTGATCTCGTGCTCGGTACCCTGCTGCATCCGTACACGGTCGATTTCGGCCCGCATGTTGTCGAGTTCCCACTCGGCGATGTGTGGCTGATAAACGTTTTCGGTGTAGTCGGCGTTCCCGGTATAGATGTGGATCGAGTGATACCGGATAAACCTGGCCAACCCTTCGAGGACCGTCCGGTCCCAGGCGGAACTGCCATTCTGGCCGCAACTGACGAGCTCGATGGTTGGGTCAGTCCAGAGCATGACCTTGGCGAACTCGATCGCCTTCCGGACGTAGTCGTCCGCCGAGAGTGCGCCGATCTGCCATGATCCCCACATCTCGTTGCCGAGTCCCCAGTACTTCACGTTGTAGGGTTCAGGATGCCCGTTTTCCCGGCGCAGGTTGGCCCAGTAGGTATCGGACGTGCCGTTGCAGTACTCCACCCACGAACGCGCCTCTTCCATGGTGCCGGTACCCATGTTGACGCAAATGAAGGGCTCGGTATCCAGCTCCCGGCAGTAGGCGATGTATTCGTCAGTGCCGAACCGGTTGGACTCCACATCGTGCCAGGCGAGTTCCAGGCGTCGTGGCCGCTCATCGACCGGACCAATCCCATCGGTCCACGTGTAGCCACTGACGAAGTTGCCGCCGGGCCAGCGCAGGATCGGCATCTGCAGGGGCTTGAGGGCGGCAAGCACATCCTTGCGGAAGTGCTGCCCGTCGCTCAACGGTGACCCCTCGTCGTAGATCCCGCCATATATGCATCGTCCCAGATGTTCGATAAACCCCCCGAAAATGCGGCGGTCCACCTGGCCGGTGACCTGATCCAGATCGATCTTGACGCGCGCGGACTGTGCTGACATCCCTGCTCCTTCACCAGTGCCGGATTGTATACAATTCCTCCGATCATTCTATCGATGTACAGGATTTTGGGAAGGCATGGGACACAAAGAACCGGGCGCCCATGGCGCCCGGTTGTTCCCGATTGATGACTGCTGGAGATGGAGGCTAGGCAGCTCGGCCCGATTTGCCCATGGTTCGCATGCAGCGCGTGCAGATGTTGAGGCGTACGGCTTCGCCGTTAACCGTGAGGCGTTTGCGCTGCACATTGGGACGGAAGTCCCGGCTGGTGCGTCGCTTCGAGAAGCTCACATTGTTACCGAAGGTCTTGGCTTTTCCACAAACGTCGCATTTACCGGCCACGGCGGGCCTCCCTTTCACATGAGCGCCGCGAAACGGATGCATCCGATGGGATTCAACGTTGCGCTGACTGTTTGGCGCCGGATGGTGCCGGGCGTTAAAGTGGCGCCGTCTGAGGACGACGCCTATCCAAGGGC
>JALZMD010000267.1 GCA_030858375.1 Chloroflexota bacterium | reverse complement strand
CACCGGAAATGGACGGCCCCTTCACGGATGAGCAGTGTTACGGTCCCGAGGCCAAGGCATTCCTGCAGGAACTGCTGCCGGCCGGCACGGTCGTCTACGCGCAGCAGGACGTTTCCGACGAAGATCGCAACGGGCGGCGCCTGCGTCACGTGTTCGTGATCGATGAGGAAACCGGTGGGGCCTATCTCGTGTCGGAGGTACTCATTCTGGGAGGATTCGCGGAGGCTCGATCATACCCTCCCGACGATCTGTTCGACGATGTCCTCACCGAGGCACAGGAGATTGCGGAACGGGCCGACGATGGCTTGTGGGATACGTGCGCGGCCTGAGCGCAATGCCTAATCGAGATTTGTCCGAAAGAGAAAAGGGCGCACTTTATTCCCCCGTTCGTATATCTGAGCGCATCGTGGCCGTATGATGGCCTTGTCCCGATATCGGATCGGCGCAGAGGCGTCGCTGGCAGCCACATTTTAACCGCGGTGTGACATCCGGCTCAGGTGAAAGGTTTTCTCGCATGCGACCTGTCGTGAGATGTAAACACTGGACGCTCATTGTTTTGCTAACGGTCCTGGCACTACTGGCAGGACCGTTAGCGACCGCGCAGGAAGCGTCACCTGAGGCCACGCCAGTTGTGGATGCCGACGCAGCGCCCATGCTGATGTTCGCCAGCGACGGGATGCGGCCAGATTTTGTGTCCCGGTTCAGTGCTTCGGGCGTGACACCGGCGATGGCCCAATTGAGTGAGCAGGGCGTGGTTGGCGACAACGGGATGCTCCAGGCCTTCCCGCCCAACACGGGCACCGGCTGGGCGACGCTCTCAACCGGCACCTGGCCGGGCGCGCACGGCTCGATCAACAACACGTTCTATCGAACGGGCGACGCGGATTTCAACAACAGCAGCTCGGGTTTCGATGCGGGCGTGCTCCAGTCCCAAACCATCGCCCAGTCTGCCGAGCAGTACGGCAAATCGGTCGTGGCGGTCGGCTGGACCGGCACGGACGGACTCATGCCGCAACTCGACGGCCCCGCCATCGACTACTGGTCCGCCCATTCGTTCTCGACCGTGCTCGCCAACTACGACCTGGGCGCCGATGTCCCGTACCAGCAGGTCACGCTTGCTGAGGCTTCCGGGTGGTCGAACGTACCGGAAACCTATTCACCGGCGCTCGAGCAGCAATTGACGCTTGGCACGAACGACGATGCGTCGAACCCCGAGCGTGCCTTGGATCTCTACATTTATGACTCGACCGACGATGATGCCGTCAACTACGACCGGCTGACAGTCGTCCCGGCGATCGTCAGCGGCGAAACGGGAACACCGTCGGCTTCACCCATCGCCTCCCCCGCGGCTGTCGCCAGCGGCGGTAAGGATGGCGGGGACTCCGTGGCCGACCTAGCAGTAGGCGACTGGCAGGACGTCAAGGTCACGCTCGCCGGCGAGATGGACGGCCTCACCGCCGGGTTCCACCTCAAGCTGCTGGATCTCGCCGAAGACGCCTCGACGTTCCGGATTTACGCCACATCGATCGCCCGTTTCAACGCCACGTACAACGGCTGCGACTACGAGGACGGTTGCGCCGAGCCCACCGGCTTCGCAGAGGACATCTCCACGTCCTTCCCCAGCGCCACCGGTTCCGATTACTACCCGCTCGAACATGGACTGATCGATGAAGACACGTATGTCCAGCAGGGCCTGATGGCGCCTGCGACATCCGAGCTGCAGCTCCTCTACATCCTTCAGGAACTGGTGCCGCAGCCGGACCTGCTCATGGTCGGTGCGCCAGTCACCGACGAGTTCAGCCATCAATTCCTGGCCCTGATTACCGAAAACGGATCGGGCGGAACGACCAATCCCCGGTTCGACGATGTCGAGAACGATGGTGTGGCGGACGGTCGCGTAGAGTTACGCACCGCGTTCATCGAGTCGGCCTACGCGGAAACTGACGCCCTGCTCTCAGCCTCGATGGAACTCCTTGGCGAGGACGCCAACGTCATGGTTACGTCGGATCACGGGTTCGCGCCACAGTGGCTCTCCGTCAATGGCGCGCTGGTCATGCAACAGGCGGGCGTAACTCCCGGCGAGGCCAGCGGTAACTGCCGCATCCCCGACGACGTTGATCCAGCGACCGTGCAGGCCAAGATTTGCGCCACCGGCGCCTCCGCCAATATTTATGTAAACCTGATCGACCGCGATGTGCCGGGAGCCGTGGTCGAGGAGGATTACGACGCCGTCCGCCAGCAGATCGTCGACGCCTTCACAAACCTGACCGACCCGGACAGCCCTGACGCGACGGTGGTGGACGAGGTTTTCCTCAAGGAAAACATTAACGACACGCTCGGCGTCAACGCCGTTCATCCCAGCCGAACCGGGGACGTGGTCGTCATCCTTGCACCGCCCTACCAGTTCGACGCGGCCGAACCCGGCGTGGTGATTTCACCATCGACGTTCTTCGGGCAGCATGGATACATGCCAGATCTCGTCGACCTCGACGCCAACATCAATCTGCACGGCACATTCCTCGCCAGCGGCCCAGCGTTTCTCGTAGGCACGACCCTCGCGGATGTGCAGGCGGTCGACGTTGCGCCAACTGCCGCCTTCCTGATGGGGATTCCGGGACCGGCCAACGCCAGCGGCTCGATCCTGTACGACGCCCTGGCCGATGGCGAATCCCTGAGTGAACTCACGATCATCAGCATCTCGGATTATCACGCGCAGTTCGCACCGCTCTCCGGCTCGCCCGACAGCTTCGATGACGAGAATGCCCCCGGCGTTTCGGCCCAGCTCGGCGGTGCCGCGTACCTGTTGCCCTGGTTCGACCACTTCCGGGTCGAGTCGCAAGGTCCGTCCCTGTTCCTTTCCGCGAACGACGTCATCGGCGCCACGCCGCCGCTTTCCGCCTTTTTCGACGACATGCCGGCGATTGAGATCATGAATGCCTTCGGCACAGACGTCGCGGCAATTGGCAACCATCACTTCGACGTGAACTACGAGTGGTTCATCGACCTCATGCCGGAGGCCGACTTCCCGTGGCTGGCAGCCAACATCGTGCTCGGCGATGACGCCACCCCGATCGCGCTGCCGGTCGACGGCGCGACCCCGGCTGCCGATACCGGCGCCCCGTGGGCTCCCACCGCCATGCTGGAACTCGACGGCATGACCGTAGGCGTAATCGGCATCACCACGCTTGACACGCCACGCGTGACCCGTGAAGGCGCGCTCGGCCCCTACGTCATGCTTGAGCCCATCCCAGTCGTCAATCGGTATGCGGAAGAGTTGCGAGCACAGGGCGCGGATATCGTTGTGGTTATCGCGCACGAGGGTGCGACCGCCGGCACATTGAGCGAACCGACCGGACCGATCGTCGACATCGCCGACGCTTCGGTTGGAGTTGACACGATCCTCGGCGATCACTCCAGCCAGCAAGTGCTCTCGCTGCGCAAGAACGACACGCTGCTGACCCAGAACTCGGCCCGCGGCTACAGCATCACGCGAACGCGGATCGTGATCGGCACCGAATCCGGTGAGGTCGTTTACAAGACGGCCGATTACCACCTGCCGTGGAACATCAGCGTCGAACCGGACGAGGCGATCTCGACCCGGGTTGCGGAACTGACCACGGATATTGAACCGATCCTCGGCGAGCAGGTTGGCGTCGCTGAGAACCCGATCCTCCGCTCGGATAACTGCGGCGGCGAAACCGGCCGGCTCTGTGAATCGCTGATCGGCAACGTGGTGTCTGATGCGATGCGATTTTCCTACGACGCCGATTTCGCAATCACCAACTCCGGCGGGATCCGAGCGGACCTGACTTGCCCGGCGACGGACAATCCGGACGACTTCTGCGCAGCGGACCTGGAAGCGAACGCGATCACCCGCGGCCAGGTGCTCGGCGTTCTGCCGTTCGGCAATGTCGCCGTCACGGTCGATATCTCCGGCGTGGAATTGAAGGAACTCCTGGAAGTGGGCGTATCGG
>JALZMD010000226.1 GCA_030858375.1 Chloroflexota bacterium | reverse complement strand
ACCGACACCCGCTATCCGGAGATCTCGTTCGGCGTGCGCGGCCTGCTCTACATCGAGCTGCGCGCGATCGGCCCCAACCGTGACCTCCACTCCGGCCATTGGGGCGGCGTCGCCCCAAACCCGATCTGGACGCTGGTGCGGGCGCTGAACACGATGCTGGATGACGAGAACCGGATCCTGATCGACGGATTTTATGACAATGTGCGGGAGCCGACGCCCGGCGCGCGGTCCGCGATGGATGCCTTGCCGTTCGACATCGGCGAGGCGATCGGCCGGCTCGGCCTGAGCGAGATGACGCCCCCCACCGATCTTCCATATGCCGACCGGATCATGGCCCAGCCGACGCTCAACATCGCTGGCTTCACTGGCGGGTACGGCGGACCCGGTAGCAAGACGATCATTCCAAGCACGGCGACGGTCAAGATCGACATGCGGCTGGTGCCGGATCAGCACCCCGACGAGATCTGGGAGAAGGTTTCGGCGCACATCGCGAAGCACGCGCCGGAGGTCGAGGTCGTACGTCTCGATGGCGGCATGGTCCCGTCGCACACGCCGGTCGAGCACCCCCTGGCCGATGTCGTGCGGGACGCGATTGAGGTCGGGTTCGGCACGCGTCCGATCGACATCCCGCTCGTCGGCGGCAGCCTGCCCGACGCGGCCTGGACGAAGACCCTCGGGCTGCCGTCGTTCCTCGTCTCCTACGGCGACCCGGCCCAGGCCAACCACTCGCCCAACGAGAGCTACGCGGTCGAGCGAATCTGGCAGGGCATCGTCACCAGCGCCGCCCTGCTGGCGGGATTGGCAGATCAGTAGACTGCCTATATTCACTTGATGTTGGGCCAGCAATGATTGGAGTGATAAATCACCAATGTCGATTCCGGATTTTCAGACCATCATGCTGCCCATTCTGCTCTTGTTGAGCGATGGCAAAGAACACACGACCGATGACTATGTCACTTCTTTGGCCCAGCACTTCGATCTTGACCGCGACGAACTCCGAGCACTGCTCCCCAGCGGCAGACAACCGGTTTTTCGAAATCGAGTTGGATGGGCAGCCACTCATATGTACAAGGCGGGGCTCCTTGAACGAACTGGACGTGGGCGCATTCGCATAACTGAACGAGGACGATCTGTACTTGGCAAAAGCCCGGAACGAATCAATCTACCGTATCTGAATCAATTTCCCGAGTTTCGAGATTTTCGATCCGCCAAAGGCAAGCACGATACTTCACAACTGGGTGAGAAAGAGACACCTGTCAGTACACTGGCAACCGACTCTTTGTCACCCGACGAATTGCTGGAAACCAGTTATCAACAACTCCGGAAAACTCTCGCTGAAGACCTCCTTGAACGTGTAAAGGCAGCGCCACCTGCCTTTTTCGAGCAACTCGTTGTCGACCTCCTTGTCGCCATGGGTTACGGCGGATCCCGTAGCGATGCGGGTCAGGCAGTTGGCGGTAGCGGAGATGGCGGAATCGACGGAATTATTAAGGAGGATCGCCTTGGGCTGGACTTCGTATACATACAAGCGAAAAGATGGGAGGGCACCGTAAGTCGGCCGACGATACAAGGTTTTGCAGGGAGTCTGGAAGGGCAACGTGCCCGAAAAGGTGTATTCATTACGACATCTCGCTTCTCCAAGGATGCTGATGCTTACGTAAAGCAAATCGAGAAGCGAATCGTTTTAATCGACGGAGAGCAACTTGCGCAGTACATGCTGGACTTTGGAATTGGCGTGACGGATGTGGCAAGTTACAAGGTCCAGCGTGTAGACGTTGATTACTTCGATGAGGGGTGAGGTTAGGGCGCAATTCACTATTAGTTGAAGCGACATCGAAACATGGAGATTCCGTGAACAGCTTTCTCACCCACCTCGAATGCACCGCCTGTGGTCAAACGTATCCGGCGGACCAACTCATCAAGACCTGCCCGGCGTGCGGCAAGGTGCTCTACGCCCGGTACGACCTGGCTGGCGCCGCGCAGTCGATGACGAAGGCGGCGCTAGCCGAGCGGCCGTGGCACCTCTGGCGCTACGCAGAGATCATGCCGGTCCAGAACCGCGCCAACGCGCTCACCCTCGGCGAGGGCGGTACGCCGCTCCTCACGGCGGCGCGGCTGGGCGAAGCGATCGGGTTACCCAACCTGCTGGTCAAGGATGAGGGCCTCAATCCCACCGGCAGCTTCAAGGCGCGTGGCCTCGGCGTGGCGGTGTCGCGGGCGAAAGAACTGGGCGCGGCCACCGTCGCGATCCCGTCTGCCGGAAACGCCGCCGCGGCGATGGCGGCCTACGCCGCCCGGGCCAGCCTGCGCGCGATCGTCGCCATGCCCGCCGATACGCCCACGGTCATGCAGGCCGAGTGCCGGGCCTACGGCGCGACCGTGCTGTTGGTGGACGGCCTGATCAACGATGCCGGCAAGCTGATTCGCGAGGGGTCGGAGCGTTACGGCTGGTTCGACGTTTCGACGCTGAAGGAACCGTACCGCGCCGAAGGCAAGAAGACGCTGGGCATCGAGCTCGTCGAGCAGCTGGGCTGGCGAGTGCCGGCCGCGATCGTGTATCCCACCGGCGGCGGCACCGGCATCGTCGGCATGTGGAAGGCGTTCGCGGAACTGGAGGTGATGGGCATGATCGGGCCGGAGCGGCCAAAGATGATCGTCGTCCAGGCCGAGCACTGCGCCCCGATCGTGCGCGCATTCGAAGCGGGCGAGCGGCACGCCCCGCTTTGGGAAAATGCGGCCACGATCGCCCCCGGGATGCGCGTGCCGATCGCGATTGGCGATTACCTGATCCTCGACGCCGTTCGTGAGAGCGGCGGCACCGCGCTGACCGTTTCCGACGCCGACCTGCTCGATGGGATGCGCCAGGCGGCATCGCTCGAAGGGATGTTCGTCTCCCCCGAATCCGGTGCGGCGGTGATCGCCACCCGGATGCTCTGTGAACGCGGCTTCCTGAACGCGGACGATGAGGTCGTTATCTTCTCGACCGGGTCCGGGCTGATGCACACCGACCTGATCCCACTCGACGGCCTGCCCGTCCTCGACCCGGCCGATCCCGACGCCTTGACCAGCATCGCGGAAGCGATGGACTGGTAAACGTCATTGGTCTTCCCGTGACAGGTTGCTCGCTGCATGTACGGAGCATGTGTGTTGGGCGATACTTGATGGCTGAATAGCCGACCCTTCGCCACAAGGAATCCGATGTCGCACACCCCATCGCAATCCCCGGGTGACTCGAACCGCTGGAGTTACTCGCTCACGTCATTCGTCCACAACGAGGCGTTCGGCGGCATCCTGCTGCTCGTGTTCGCCGTGGTCGCCATGATCTGGGCGAATTCCGCCTGGTCAGATGGCTATTTCGATTTCTTCCACGCCACGGTCACCGTCGGTTCCGCAGACTACAACATTTCGCTCTCGCTGCAACACTGGATCAACGACGCGCTGATGGCGTTGTTCTTCCTCGTCGTGGGGCTGGAGATCAAGCGCGAAGTGCTGGTCGGCGAACTGGCATCGCTCTCCAGGGCGGCCTTCCCGGTGCTTGCAGCGTTCGGCGGCGCGATGGTTCCGGCGCTGATATTCGTGGCGATCAACTGGGGCGGCGAGGGGATCCACGGCTGGGGTATCCCGATGGCGACCGACATTGCCTTCGCGCTCGGCATCCTGGCGCTGGTTGGCAGCCGCGTACCGGTCGCCCTCAAGATCTTTCTGACCGCGCTGGCGATCGCGGATGACCTGATGGCGGTGCTGGTGATCGCCCTCTTCTACACCAGCGACCTGAACGTCACGGCGCTGCTCGGGGCGGGCGTCGTGCTCGTCCTACTGTTCGTTGCCAACCGGCTGAATGTGCGGACCCTGATTGTCTACCTTGGCCTGGGCTTCGCGCTCTGGTTCCTCGTGCTCGACTCCGGGGTTCACGCCACGATCGCCGGGGTGCTCCTCGCCTTTGCGATCCCGGCCAGCACCCGGATCGATCCCGCGGCCTTCCTGGAGCGATCACAGGGAATCCTCAACCGGTTCGAGCGGGAGAGCCTTCAGGACGCGAACGTGCTGACGGATGCCCGGATGCAGGAGGACATCCAGGAACTGGAAGGCACCATCAACGATGTTGAAGCGCCGCTCCAGAACCTCGAGCACGCCCTCCACCCCTGGATCGCTTACGCGATCGTGCCCTTGTTCGCACTCGCCAACGCCGGGGTGAAGATCGACATGAGCCTGGGCGACGCGTTGGCCGATCCGGTGACGGTGGGCGTCATCGCTGGCCTGGTGATCGGCAAGCAGATCGGGATTACGCTCTTCGCCTGGCTGACGGTCCGGTTCGGATTGGCCGTGCTCCCGACCGGTGTCACCTGGCGCCAGATATACGGTGTGAGCTGGCTTGGCGGCGTTGGATTCACGATGTCGATTTTCGTGACAGAATTGGCCTACGACTCGGAAGACCTCACCTCGGCGGCCAAGATCGGCATTCTTGCGGCCTCACTTATCGCAGGGCTCGCGGGCTGGCTGGTGCT
>JALZMD010000199.1 GCA_030858375.1 Chloroflexota bacterium | reverse complement strand
CTGAGGTCGGCGATCCTGGCCGTGGTGGTCTTCACCGGACTCTATTTTGGGCAGGACAGCTTGCCGGCGAACGTAAATTTCTCGATACCCGCCGGTATCGAGCAGCGGCTGGGACTCACCGACGACGCCGACACCGCGGATGTGAGCCAGGTCCCAGGGGGCGCGCAGGATTTGGGTGCAGGCTCGATTCCGGAAACCCCGGTCGCAACCGAAGCCGATTCCGATGGCACCAGCGGTCCGCCGAACAGCGACCAGATCGGCGCTTCGGATGACAATGACGATGGCATCGGCGGACAGGATGGCGAAATCACGCCAGTGAATCCGAGTATCGGCGAGTACACCGAGCCGACGTCCGAGCCGGCGGTTGAAGATCAAGTTGACGAAGGACAGTCGGCTACCGAGCCGGTAGACGAGCAGCCGCCTGTTGTCGAACCGACCGCTCCGCCGATCGAGCCCACCAGCCCTCCCGTCACGGTTGCACCAGCGACTGATGCCCCGGCCACCAGCCCTCCTGTCATGGTCGCACCAGCGACTGATGCCCCGGCCACCAGCCCTCCCGTCTCGGTCGCACCAGCGACTGATGCCCCGGCCACCGAACTGCCCGTATCCGAATCGCCGATGACCGAAGCACCGGTTACCGAAGAACCGGCTACCGAACCACCAGTCACGGAGGTCCCGGCCACCGTAACGCCGGTCCCTGGCCAACCGACCGAAGTCCCTGGTCGCCAGGATCCAACCGCAACGGCCACCCCAGACGAGGAACCAACCGAAATGCCGACTACCGAGGCGCCTGAACCGACGCTCGAGTCGCAGCCCGCCAGTGTCGATCCCGGCAGCACGCCGGAACAGGCCCTTGCCAGCGGTGAGTTCCGCTATTCGATCACCGGCGCGGCGCGGGGCGAGACGGTTGACGAACTCCCGGATCTCAATGCCGTCGGACTCTACGGTGAATGGGTCGTGCTCTCGATGTACGGCCAGAACTGGAGTGACTCGGAACAGGTCTTCGACATGGCCGAATTCAAGCTCTACGCCGACGGCGAGGAAGCCCTGGTCGATGTCGGGAACGCGTGGGTCAGTGGGCTTCTTGGCCACACACCTGCCTACGGCAACACCGACGCCATCCTCTGGGCCGCTGAGGAGGGCCACCCGTTCGCGTTGACCTTCCTCGCGCCACCGGATGCCCAGCAACTGACGCTGGTCGCCGGTGAGCAAACGATCGACCTGAGCGCCGCGCTCGCCAATCCGGCGCCGTTGGCCCAGGACGGCGGCGCGGCACCGCTCCCGGAATACCTCGACGCCGACGTGGTCGATGTCCTCAGCGCCGAGGAGATCGTGATCGAGCTCGATGGCATCGAGCAGACCGTGCGTTACCTAGGGCTGGACGTACCGACTGGTGACGATTGCTTCGCGAGTGACGCAACCACCGCCAACCAGCAACTGGTCGCGGGTAAAACGGTCCGGCTCGAACGTCAGGCAACCGATGTCGACGCTCGCGGCAACTGGGTGCGTGATGTCTGGGCCCCGGCTGAGGACGGACGTTACTTCCTGGTCTCGGAGGCGCTGGTTGCCGAAGGCGCGGCCACTGTCGGCATCAGCGAACCGAACACTCGCTACGAGGGCTGGCTGATGGGGTCGCAATCGATCGCCAAAGCGGAAGGCCGCGGTCTCTGGGGCGACTGCCAAGGCGAGTCCACGGACACCGTGGCGCCGCTGGCGGCCATCGCCCCAGCCCCGAACCGGTTGACGTTCCGCCGCGTCGTGCGCTGACCCCCAGCTCGAACATGTTTGAGAGCGGCCCGGAATGCTGGTTCCGGGCTGTTTTCGTGCCCCGTGGATTGTTGTGGATGGTCAGGCACGGTAGCATCACGACGACTACGCCAGGTGACGATGGATCCCCTGGCATTCGCTGACCGCAGGAGACGGACCTCACACCATGCGCGAAATTGGCATCTTCAGCGGCAGTGCCCACCCCAAACTCGCGGACGAAATATGCGCCACCCTCGGTCTCCCCCTGCATCCCACCAACATCGACCGGTTCAGCAACGACTGTCTCCAGGTGCAATTGCAATCCAACTGCCGCGAGCAGGATGTCTTCATCATCCAGCCGCTCTGCCCACCGGTGCAGGAGCACGTGATGGAACTGCTGTTGATGCTCGATGCCGCCCGGGGCGCCTCGGCGGCCCGGATCACGGCCGTGATCCCGCATTACGCCTACGCCCGGTCCGACAAGAAGGACATGCCTCGGATCTCGATCGGCGGGCGGCTCGTGGCCGATTTGCTCAACACGGCGGGGGCAGACCGGGTCCTGACGATGCAGCTCCATGCGCCCCAGGTCCACGGTTTCTTCAGCGTGCCGGTCGACCACCTCAATGCCCTGAACGTGCTCGCCGACCATTTCCGGATCCATGACCTCTCGAACACGATCGTGGTCTCGCCCGACCTCGGCAACGCCAAAAATGCGACCCAGTTCGCGCGCACCCTCAACCTGCCGGTCGCGGCTGGCAGCAAGCAGCGCCTCGCCGACGACACGGTCGTGATCGACGCGATCGTCGGTGATGTCCACGACAAGAACGTTATCATCCTCGATGACGAGATCGCGACCGGTGGGTCGATTTTGGAGTTGATGCGGAAACTGAAGGAATACAACGTGCAGCAGGTGTCGCTGGCCTGCACCCACGGCCTATTCACCGGTAAGGCGATCGAGCGGCTCGAATCGTGCGAACTGGAGGAGATCGTGACCACTAACACGGTCCCGATCGCGCCGGAGAAGCGGCTGCCAAACATGACCGTGCTCTCGATTGCCCCACTGCTGGCGGAAACGATCCACCGCATCCACGAAGGCGAATCGGTCAGCAGCCTCTTCGTCAACTCGTTTTAGCCACCACATTGTCCTGGCCGCTTGCCCGGCACGGTTTCGCACGGGAGGGTCAACGGAGCCTGCCCTGAGGCGGAGCCGAAAGGCGCCGACCCCAGGGAGCAACTATGTCCCATGAACCAGGAACCGACCACTTCAAGGCCGCCATCCTCGAAATCCTCAATGAAACCTTCGCCTCCCACCACGGGCACTACCTCGACAAAGGCACGTCGTTGTTCGAGACGCTCGCCACAGTGAGTGCGGCCGAAGCCTCGATCCCGGTTTCAGTGTCGTGCGCCTCGATCGCAACCCAGGTCAACCACGTCATCTACTACCTCGACGTGCTTGCACACGACCTTGTTGGCAACGAACCAACCGACGTGAACTGGAACGCGGCCTGGAACATCAGCCCGGTAAACGACGATGAGTGGTCGGCCCTGATCGCACGCCTGCGGGCCACCGCCGACGAGACGACAGCGCTGCTCGCCGGAACCACGGAATGGAATGAGGATCTCGCATACGATGCTGTCTCAATCGCCGTTCATACTGCGTACCACCAGGGCGAAATCCGCCAGGCCCTCTGCACCATTCAGAACCGCCCACCGAATCCCGCCAATCGTGGGGCCGCGCCGACCTGGAGGTCGGTTTTCAGGCCGGTTCAGAAGACGACAATCGACGTCCTTCAACCCAACGTGTCGCCTGTTGAGCAGAGGATTTGCCGGCTCACGCCGCGACCGGAACGCTGGTGTCCAGCGGCAGCACTTTGTAGCGAACCTGCACCAGGCCGCCGCCCAGCGTCCGGTTGTCGAGAAGCCGGAGGTCAACATCGCGAGCAAGTGCGCCAAACAATGGTTTGCCTTCCCCGATCAACACCGGTACCCGGGTGAGGGTAATCTCGTCGACCAGCCCTTCGCGCATGAACGCCCGCACGACCTGGCCGCCATCGATGTAAACGCCTTGGGCGGAAGCGTCGAGCACGGCTCGCGCCCCGTCAAGCGACCGGACGACTTGCACCCGCCTGTCATCAGTCTCCAGCCTACTGCTGAGCACCAGGATACGTTTCCCGTCATAGGGCCAGAATCCGGTTTCCAGCACCTTGTCGTATGTTCCACGCCCCATGACCAGGTGATCGATGGTTGCCATGAACGACTCGAAGCCGGTGTCGCCGGCCTGTTCGCCCCGCGACGTCAGCCACTCGATATCGTCGTCGAGACGGGCAATGAAGCCATCGACGCTCATACCAATGAACACCCGCCCAGTCCAGTTACGCTCTTCCATGGTCCTGGTTCCACCCTTCAAGCAAAGTCCGCAGCATGTGCCGCTGTCGTTCCGGCAACGACCCCTCTGGCCGCACCGACCACCGCAACGCGTTTCCCTGCAACAGCGTGAAGATCATGGTCCCGGCTTCATCCGGCGCCGCGCTCAGGGCGCCCACCGCCTTTGCCTGGGCGATGAGGCTGGCGACGAGACGTTCCTGACGCCGCCACCCCTCGTGGACGAGCGGGCGGACGTGGGGATCGGCGATTTCCGCCAACAGCAGGGAAAGGTGGCCCGCGGGATCGGCGACGTCGTCGAGCCCGGCGAACAGCTCGCCCACCAGGGCCTCCAGTTCGGCGAGGGGATCACGGACCGCGTCGGCGGCGGGCTCCGGGATCGAATCGACCCAGGACTGAACCACGGCCAGCAGGAGGTTTCGCTTCGAGCCGAACCGCTTGACCAGCGCCGCTGGCGATAACCCGACGCGAATCGCCACGTCCGCAAGCGACCACGCCGCGCTGCCCCGCTCCGCGATTTCGGCGGCGGTAGCATCAATGAGCACCGTATCCGAGTGACGCTTTGGTCTGGCCATGTCGTTAGTAAATCACCATTCACTAATTTGTGCAAGGGCTTGCCGGTCCCTGCATGATGTCGTTTCCCATCCTCGCCGGGATGACGCTCGATGCCGGACCGCGTATAGTCGGGACAACACGTTGACGGAGACGAGTAGCCATCGGCATCCGCATCCAGCGAGCCACGACCGGTGCAAGCGCGGCGGCGAACCCGATGGCGAAGACCCTCCCGAGTGCGCGATCGAACGGGCAGCCTGTGGCCGAACCGGCTATTTCCACGGCCTTTCCCTGAAAGACGCGCCGGTTCGCCCCCGTTAGCGGGCTCCAGAAGGCCGGGCCGCCCACAATGGGCGCGACCGGCGAATTGCGGTGGCACCACGAGACGCCCCCCTCGTCCGCAAGGCGGAGTGGGGTGTCTGGTTTTTCTCGTGGAGGTGACCACTGTGTCCCCTGCTTCCTTTTCCCATCCTCCCCTATCGTCCGCTTCGTCACCCGCACCTGTCCGGGTCTGGACGAGCGACCTCCCCGATCAAGCCGGTCAGGCGGTGACGATCAGCGGTTGGCTGCATCACCGTCGTTCGCTGAAATCGGTGTGCTTCCTCATCATCCGGGATGCCTCGGGCCTGGCGCAGGTCGTCGTCGATACCCCAGGTACGCGGACGATGGTCGAAGCGTTGCCGCATGAGTCAGTCCTGTCGATCACCGGTCAAGCCATCGCCTCGGCCCAGGCACCCGGCGGGATCGAGATCCATACGCCCATCGTGACGGTCGTAAGCGCCGCGCTCGACGAACCGCCGGTCGATCTGTACCGGCCGGAGCTGGGCGTGCAGTTGCCGACGATGCTCGATGCGGCGGCGGTCAGCCTGCGGCATCCCCGCCGCGCGGCGACCCAGCGGCTGTCGGCGGCGGCCGTCGAAGGGTTCCGGGCCGCGCTGCGAGCCGAGCGCTTTGTCGAGATCGCCACGCCGAAAATCATCGGAACCACACCGGAAGGCGGGGCCAATGTCTTCGAGCTGGATTACTTCGGCAAGCCGGCCTACCTCGCCCAGAGTCCGCAGCTCTACAAGCAGATCATGGTCGGCGCGCTCGAACGCGTCTTCGAGACGGCGCCCGCCTTCCGGGCCGAGCCGCACGCAACTTCGCGGCACCTGAGCCAGTTCGTCTCGCTCGACGCCGAGATGGGGTTCATCGAGGATCACCGGACGGTGATGGCGATGACGACAGTCGCCATCAGCGGCATGATCGCGGCGGCACGGGAACTGCATCTGGAGCGGACTTGCCCCGACCTGACGATCCCCGACGTGCCGGATGTCATCCCCGACATCCACTTCACCGACGCACTCGATCTGGTCGGCTCGGCGACAGGCGAGGACCTGAGCGCCGAACCCGATCTCGCCCCAGCCCACGAGCGGTGGCTTGGCGAATGGGCCCGCCGGGAATTCGGATCGGAGTGGCTTTACGTGACCGGCTACCCGATGGCCAAGCGCCCCTTTTACACGCACCCCGATCCGGCGCGGCCGGAATGGTCGAACAGTTTCGACCTGCTCTTCCGGGGTCTGGAAATCGTGACCGGCGGCCAGCGGCTCCACCGGCACGAGGATTACCTGACGACGCTGTCGGCGCGGGGCATCTCCACCGAAGAATTCGACGGCTACCTGCTGGCGTTCCGGCACGGGATGCCGCCCCACGGCGGCTTCGCGCTCGGCCTGGAGCGGTTCGTGGCCCAGGTCGTGGGGATTACCAACGTCCGGGAGACGACCCTCTTCCCCCGCGACATGCAGCGTTTGACGCCCTGACGCACAGCGGGCCGACCGACTTTGGTTCGGCCGGTTATCTTATGTCATACCGCAACGAGCGTTGGCTCGTTGCGGAATTACCTGCTGCGGCACCCTGGCTTCGGAGCCCTGCGAGGCGAGATTCCTTCTATGGGCTGCGGCTCGTTGCGGTATGACTACCAACCGCTGCGCGGGGCTGCTACATCCAACATTGCCACCCGGAGCCGACACAAGGTCGGCAGCCCTACCCGAATTTCAATCTTGGTACGGCGTCAGGAAATCCGCGACGACCCAGCCGGTGGTGCCGTCTTCGAGCTGGATCGGCCACCAGACGAAGTCGTTGCCCTCTTGGGAACCACCGGTGATGATGACGGCTGTTCCCGCCGCCAGCACCGTCACCACTTCGGCATCGGTGGAGGCATCGTCGCGCACATTGACGCCATCGTCACTGATCGTGGCCTGGCCACCCTCGGCCAGTGTCCCGCCAGCGGTATCCTCGTCGGCAGCCGGCTCTCCCTCGGTTTGCTCGGCTTCCGTTCCCGCGCCCCCTGCGCCCTGGGCGAAGGCCAGCCGACCGCGAATAATGTCGCGTTGCGTGTATTCCTGACCGTTGAAGTCACCACCGCAGGTGATGAGCGTGATTGCGGCGTAGTCGGTGGGACCAACCATTTCCGGCGAGTTCAACTGCTCGCTCGTGAGGTTCGCCACCTCAACCCGTTGGATATTCTCGACCTCATACACGTACGTTGCACCGTCACCGCCGACGACCTCAATCTGGGCGCCTTCCTGGAGACCGGCCACTTCATAGAAGACGGCTGGACCGACGTCCCAGTAATCAACATGACCAGACCCGATGCAGTTGCCGATGGCGCCCGCGCGCGCGGACTGCTCGTACCACGCAACCACCCACGGTCCACTTGGATCGAGCATCTGGCCATCGACGATCTGCTGCTGCTCGACCTCGGCGTCGACCCCGGCGTCCGGAATCCGCACTACCACGGGTATCTGGCCGGGATCGAGCGCGGGGTTCAGCCCAAGTGGCCCTGCCTGGAGATCGGTCGTGCCCGATGTCTGGCCCCACTGTGGCAACTGGC
>JALZMD010000172.1 GCA_030858375.1 Chloroflexota bacterium | reverse complement strand
TTCACCGGGCCCGACTCGAAATTCGGTGGCGGGTCCGTCAGCGACGCCGTACCAGCGCCGGATGCGCTCCCATTGCTCGCCCTGCCCGCCGAGCTCAAGCGTCACGGGTACGAGACGGTGCAGATTTGCCACTTCCACCTCCCGTCACGCTCGCCCACGTACCTCGGCGAGCTGCGGGCGGCCCTGGACGAATCCGATATCGCCCTCGATGCGATCCTGATCGACGATGGCGATCTCACCAGCGCGACCGCCGCGGATGGGGCAGAGGCCTGGATCGGCGAGTGGCTGGACACCGCCACCGCCCTCGGCGCCCGGCGGGCACGGGTGTGCGCCGGGCGGTCGACGCCGACCGCCGACCGGCTCCGGCAAAGCTCCGATCGCCTCGGGCGCCTGGCGGCATCGCACCCCGAGGTGCGCATGGTGACGGAAAACTGGATGGAGCTCCTGCCGGATGCGGATTCCGTGCTCACCCTTCTCGCCGCGACCGGGGATACGATCGGGCTCATGATCGACTTGGGGAACTGGAGCGGTCCCGGGAAGTACGGAGAACTCGCCCGGATCGCGCCGTTCGCCGAAACCTGCCACGCGAAGTGCCGCTTCGCCGGCGGCGACCCGGACCGCGAAGACTTCAGCGCCTCGCTCCAGATCCTGAAGGACGCCGGCTACGACGGCCCGCTCGCGCTCATCTACGATGGAGACGACGATGATGAGTGGACGGCCCTCGACACGGAGTTCGAAATCGTGCGGAGCGTTTTCGGGTAACCATCCCGCCGGCAATCCTGGCGCGTTCGGCCGCCTGCTGTCGATTTTCGCGCCGACCGTTCGTCTGGTTGGCAAGGAAAGGAGTACGGCATGAAGTACATGCTCATGATCTACGACCGGGACGATTGGTTCGAGACGGCGACGCCGGAAATGGTGGCGGACAGCCTGGAGGAGCACGGTGCGTTTGCCGCCTATCTCCAGGGGCGTGGGGCGGCATTTTCCGGTGAGGCGCTGCACCCGTCGACGGCGGCCACGACACTGCGCCCGTCTGACGATGGCTTCGTCATCACCGATGGCCCTTTCGTCGACCTCAAGGAACACCTCGGCGGGTTCTACATCATCGAGGCAGCCGACCTCGACGATGCGATCGAGGTGGCGAAGAAGTGTCCGTCGGCGTACGCCATCGAAGTCCGGCCCGTCATGGTCTTCGACAGCTAACGTGACGAACCGGCTCGAGGACGCGCTGGCCGAAGTGCACGCGCGGGATTGGCCCCGCGTGGTGGGAACCCTCGTGCGCGCCACCCGCGACCTCGACCTGGCTGAGGATGCCGTCCAGGACGCCTTCGAGTCGGCGATCGCCGCCTGGGCGCGGGACGGCATCCCGAACAGCCCCGCCGCCTGGTTGATCACTACGGCCCGGCGCAAGGCGATCGACCGCCAGCGCCGGGAGATGAACCTCACACGCAAGCTCCCCCTACTGATCGTGCCCGGCGACGACGAAAGCTCGATCGACGATATTCCGGATGAACGGCTGCGGTTGATCTTCACCTGTTGTCATCCTGCCATCGCAATCGAGGGGAGGGTCGCGCTCGCCCTGCGCCTGGTATGCGGCCTGGAAACGGCCGCAATCGCCCGGCTCTTCGTTGTACCGCCTGCGACGATGGCCGCACGTCTCACCCGTGCCAAGAAGAAGATCGCGCGCTCTGGTATCGCGTAGCGGGTGCCAGAAGCCCGCGAACTTCCGGGGCGCCTGCTGGCGGTGCTTTCGGTCATCTATCTCCTGTTCACGGCCGGGCACACCGCGTCGTCCGGGGACCGCCTCATGCAGCCTGAACTGACGAGCCGGGCGATCGACCTGGCGACGATCATGGCGCATCTCATGCCGGAGGAACCGGAAGTGCTTGGCCTGTACGCCCTGCTCCGGCTCTCCGACACCCGCCGTGAGGCGCGGGTCGATGCCCAGGGGCGGCTTGTGCTGCTCGAAAACCAGGATCGGTCTCGCTGGGACGCAGCCAAAGCCCGCGAAGGGTTCACGTTGGTTGAGGCGTCCCTGCGCCGAACACGCGGACGGTTGCCGGGCCGCTACGCGCTCCAGGCCGCCATCGAAGCGGTTCACATGGATGCGTCGAGCTACGGCGAGACGGACTGGCGGCAACTGCTGTGCCTCTACAACCTGTTGGGTGAGGTCGCCCCTTCGCCCCTGGTGGACATCAATCGCGCGGTCGTCGCGTCGAAGCTGTCGGGTCCGGACATCGGGTTGTCGATTCTCGATGACATCGCCGGCTGGGATGGCGGCAAGCACTACTACCTCTTCGCCGCCGCCCGGGCTGACCTGTTGCGCCGCCTCCGTCGCTTCACCGAAGCGAATGCCGAGTACCGCCGGGCGCTGGCTTTGACGGACAACGCAATCGAACAGGCGTTCCTGCGGGACCGTATCGAGGAAACGAGACTGCCCAACTTATGACCCGGGCAACCGGCGGCAACCGTTATGCTTCCTCTCCAGAGAGCGATGGCGTGACGATGGCCGGGGGGGCGTAAGCGAGTGAAGCAAAGAGTGACGTCGTGGTGGTTCGATCTCCAGTCCACCCTGTGGTTCATCCCGGCAATCATGACCATCGTGGCGACCGTGCTCGCCTTTCTCGTCCTGCGATTCGACGAGCGCGTCATGGCTGACCACGAGGTCACATCGTGGTGGTTGTTCGAGGGTGGGGCAGAAGGCGCCCGAGGAGTCCTTTCCACCATTGCAGGCACGATGATCACGGTTGTGACGACGGCGTTTTCGATCACGATCGTCGCTTTGCAGCTCGCCTCGACCCAGTTTTCCCCGCGCATTCTCAAGAGCTTTACCGGCGACCGGGGCAACCAGCTCGTGCTCGGGATGTTCATCGCCACCTTCGCGTATACGGTCCTGGTGCTGCGTTCGATCCGGTCGGAATTGGCTGATCAGCAAACATTCGTGCCGGCAACGGCGGTTACGCTGGCCATCGTGCTGGCGTTTGCGGCCATCGGCTCGCTCATCTACTTCTTTCACCACGCCAGCCGGGCGATCCAGGCTCCAGTCGTCATCAATCGGGCGGTGGCGGATACGTTCTCCCTGATCGACGCCAGGCTCGGACAAGAGGAGGAGTGGGTGGGCGGGGGCGTCACCGATGTCCTCGCGCGTGATGACGTGATCGAGATCGCCGCGAACCAGTCTGGCTACGTCACATCGATCGACACGGGCAAGCTCCTCAAGGTGTCAGAAAAACACGGCGTCGTGCTGACCATCTCGACCCAGGAGGGGGGCCATCTGCTCTCGAATACCACCGTGGCGACGGTCCCCGCGAAATCGATCCGCAGTCTTCCGGAAGATCAAGCCCAAGCGTTCGTGACGGACGTGCAGGGGGCGTTTGAGGTCGAGATCGAACGAACGCTGGAGTTCGACATCCTGCTGGGATTCCGGCAGTTGTCGGATATCGCCATCAAAGCGCTTTCGCCCGGCATCAACGATCCGACGACCGCTACCACCGCCATCGACCGGATGGGTGAAGGGTTGCTCCGGGTGCGGGAGTTTCGGACGGAGACTCGTTTCCAACCAGCTCCGTCGGGCAAAGGCGGACTTCGCCAAACCACCATCGGTTTCGACCAAATCCTTGATCAATGCCTGCCTCAGATCCGCCACTTCGGGGCGGGTGACGTCATCGTGATTACGCACCTACTGGGCCTGTTGCGAGAACTGGTCCACGGCGCCGCCGCCGAGGCAACGGACCTCGTCGTCGCGCACGTGAAGTTGATCGTCTCGAGCGCGAACGATGAACTTGTCCTTGAAGCAGATCGCGAGCGGGTGCGCGAGGCGGCTGCCTGGGCGTTTGCCGCCGACGAGGCGAGATGAATTCCGGCGTAGCGCCCGGAAAGCGACTTCAAGTACGCGACGAGCTCCGGTGACGGTTCCGACCATCGTCGCCGCCTTCGCCGAAGACATCGCGATTCGCCGTTACGGCGAGGAGGGCGACAACATCGTCCACTGGTCCGACTTCGACCGTGGCGGACACTTCGCGGCACTCGATGCGCCCGACCTTCTGGTGGGGGACGTTCGCGCGTTCTTCGCCACCATCGGGAACGAGGCGTCGTCGCTCGCGTAGCTGCCGAACCAAGAGATCCATCACGTTGCGTCGACCGCAAGTGGTAGGGTAGGTGTGGCTGCACACTGTTTCCGCTCATCCCGCAGGAACGAGGTTTTGGCCTTTATGGAAAAGATTGCCTCCCGGTTCATCTGGGCGCTGGACCTGCTTAATGTTCAGCCCTCCGACCGTATCCTGGAGATTGGATGCGGGCATGGCGTGGCCGTGTCCGTAATCGGCGATCTGCTGGATCTGGGCAAGATCACGGGTATCGACCGGTCATTCGACATGGTCGAGCTGGCGCGACAAAAGAACCGGGCACATTTGAAATCGGGCAAGGCCGTCATCCAGCCGGTGTCGCTCGATCGGGCCGACTTCGGTCATGAACGGTTTGACCGGGTCTTCGCGATCAACGTCAGCCTGTTCGAACAGCAGGCCGATCGTGGCCTGGACGTCATCCGAGATGCGTTGGTGCCCGGCGGCCGGCTCTTCGTCTTTTTCCAGCCGCCGAACTCATCGAAAACCCGTGAACTCGCGGACCGGACGATCGGCAACCTCAGGGCCAATGGCTTCGCCATCGAACGCGTCTCCTTCAAGGACATCGATCCGGCCACTGCCACGTGCATCGAAGCGACCGTTGCGACTGTTGCCTGACCGCCTGTTCCTAACGAGC
>JALZMD010000149.1 GCA_030858375.1 Chloroflexota bacterium | reverse complement strand
TGTCGAGGACGAGGAGTAGCTGGCTGTCACCGATCGTCGTCACGAGCCGGGACAGAAGCGTCGATTGGTCGCCGACGGGAACGCCAAGCGCCTGGGCAATCGCCGACCGGACGAGGGAGGCGTCCCGGACCGATGACAGATTGACGAAGACCACCGCCCAATCCGCATGCTCCGTGACGAGACTGGCAGTGCGCAAAGCGAGCCTCGTTTTCCCCACGCCGCCCGGGCCGGTCAGGGTGAGCAAACGAAGGTCGGGATTGGCGAGAAAGGCAAGTGTGGCTTCGGTTTCCAGGGCGCGGCCAACCAACGGCGTCAGTGGTCTTGGAATCGGCTCGGTCGTGAATGACCGAACCGAGCCTGGCGAGCCCTGATCCTGTAGCCCCTTGGATGTCGGCGCATCAATCATGGTTGTTCAACCGCCGAACCTCGCGGTACGGCCCAGCTTTAGCCGATCAGCAGGATGGCAATATGCAATCAAACGGCAGCGAAGCCACCAGCGATCACCTGTCATCCTGTCACAATCAGGAACGCACATGGGCTGGCAGAAGGATCTGCCGGGCCCGGAAACCTGTGCGGGCGCATGAAACGTCGGAGCGTCCGATCAAACAGCATCGCTGGGTGCGCGCTTGTCGATCCTATACCTAGGGGCTAGCTGGCAAAATGGACTAGTGTTTGGAGCACATACGGTCTGACCGTTGTACCTTGCAACCCCCGTGTCAAAGTACGCTTCCAGCGTGCACCGATTGATCCAATTCGTCAAGATGACAGGTGGGAGATCTAGATCGGCGTTAACCCGGGCCAAAACCCGCCGAACACCGCTGGACTACCGTTGTTTAGCATCCGCCGGGCCCTTGTGTTGCGTAGGCTCGCTTTCGGAAAAGCCTGCTTGCATGGCCCTCACCCGGCCTGCCCCCTGAAAGAGGACCACCACCATGATCGATCGACGCCGCCTCGTGACGCTCCCCTTGATTGCTCTCGCGGCCGCACCGGCGTCCAGGCTCACGGCGCAGCCGGCGGCTAGCACGCCATGGCCCACCGGCGATCTGGTCGATCTCGGGTTTGATCCCGCGCTCGGCGAAACCCTGATCACCTCGCTCCCCAACTACCCCGCCGCGACCGGCGTCTGCGTGGTGCGCAACGGACAGCTCGCGTTCGAGTATCACCGCAACGGGTACGATGCGGGCACCCTTGTCAACATCCGCTCCGTGACCAAGAGCGTCACCGGCACGCTGGTCGGAATTGCGCTCGAACGGGGCGATCTCGCCAGTGTCGACCTGACGGTCGGCGACCTGATTCCCGACCGGATCACACCGGACGCCGACCCGGCGGTGGCGGGGATCACGATGCGCAGCTTCCTGACCATGACGTCGGGGCTGCAGTGGGATACGGCGGGTGACTGGCCGATGCTGCTGGCCGCCGAGAACTGGGTGGAGAACACGCTCCGGCAACCAATCGTCGCGCCGGAGGGGGAAGTCTTCCTCTACAACACGGGAGGATCGCACCTGATCGGGGTGATGCTGGCCACGGCGATCGGGCAGCCGCTGGAGGAGTATGCGGAGGCATTCCTGTTCGCCCCGCTCGGGATCCGGCGCGGCGACTGGATGCGCTCCCCGCAGGGCGAGGTCAACGGCGGCTCGGGCCTGGAGTTGCTGCCGTCGGACACGGCGAAGCTGGGCCAGCTCCTGCTCGACAGGGGAGCATGGAGCGGAACACAGATCCTGCCGGCCAACTACGCGACCGACGCCACGACCCAACAGAGCGACGGCGAGAGCATCACTGGCGGCAACATCGGCGTGCCGTACGGTTTCCAATGGTGGATCACCGACGGGACCGGCTACGACGCCTTCTTCGGGCTGGGTTTCGGCGGGCAATACGTCTACGTCGTGCCCGAGTTGGACCTGGTCGTGGTCGTTGCGGCAGGGTTCGACGAAGGGGAGCAGCCTGTTCTCTCGTCGCACCGGCCAATCCCGGAGCAGATCGTGATTCCCGCAATCTTCGCCTGAGGGCGAAGCCGAGTCGTCGAAAGACACGCGGAGGGAAGTCGGCGTCGTGTCGACCGCTGTGCGCAGCGCCTTGAACGTCATCCCGCCGGGAGGCGCAGCCGACCAGAGGGATCTCTTCGCCGCAGCGAACCTGAGCGAGCGGACAGGGGTCCGATTGGCTCATCGGGGCGAGATTCCTCCACTCGCCCGCGGCTCGTTGCGGAATGACGAATAAGCGCTTCGCGCAAGGATTCCACTCCGCTGCCTCGTTCCTCGGAATATCGATCATTTGGCAGCTGAATTGCTGACGCCGCATCCTATCCCCAACAACGCCACCACCGGCCCGATCATGGCCCGGAAGTCACCCCCAAATCGGCAAGCGGCCTACTTCATCTCTTGACAGATCACCTCATTAGGTGCTTCCCTTCCCTTACACAGCGGCGGCAAAGTGAAGATTCACCCCAAGCGAGGAGCGAGATCCATGTACGATTTCCGTCAACCCAGGACCGAATTGGCCTCACGACCTGTTTCACGGCGCACACTGGTGCGCGGCGCCGGTGTTGCTGGCATGGCCACCGCGCTCGGCGCCTATGCCTCCGGCGCGAAGACAGCAACCCTCGTGCAGTCGACCCCGACCGTCGACATCTCGGGAACGTCGCTGAGCATCCTCCAGTGGCAGCACTTCGTGCCCGCGTTCGACGAGTGGTACACCACCTTCGTGGAGGAGTGGGGCACGGCCAACGGCGTCACCGTCCAGCTTGACCGGATCAACACCGCCGATATTCCGGCCACGTTCGCCGCCGAAATCTCGGCCGGGCAGGGCCACGACATCGTCGAGCACATCACCTCGCTGCCGCAGTACGAGGAATCGGTGCTGGACATGACCGACCTCGTGGCCGAGGCGACAGCCCGCCACGGCGCCCAGCTCGACATGTGCAAGTCGAACTCGTACAACCCGACCACCAACAAGTTCTACGGATTCACCCACGGCTACGCGCCGGACCCGGCCAACTATCGCAAGAGCCTCTGGACGGAGATTGGCCTGGACAGCGGCCCAGCCACGTTCGAGGAGCTGCTTTCCGGCGGCACCGAGATCTGGAACAGCCAGGGCGTGCAGATGGGCATCGGCATGTCGCAGGAGATCGACTCGAATATGGCCGCCCAGGCCATGATCTGGGCGTTCGGCGGCGCGGTGCAGGATGAGAATGAAAACATCACGATCAACAGCCCGGAAACCCTGGCCGCGGTCGAGAACATGAAGTCGTTGTTCGAGGGTTGCATGACCCCCGAGGTGTTTGGCTGGAACGCGGCCTCCAACAACCAGCTGCTGGTCGCTGGGCAGGCCTCCTACATCCTCAACTCGATTTCGGCCTACCGGACCGCCCAGGAACAACAGCCGGAAACGGCCGAAGACATCTTCCTCGGCCTGCCACTGGTGGGACCAGGGGGAGACGAGCGGGCACTGGCCCATGGTCACGCCGTGTTCACGGCAATGATCCCGACCTACGCCGCCAACCCGGATACTGCGATGGAGTTCCTGCTTCACCTCACCGCCAACTACCAGGCGGCAGTCGACGCGGGCAAGTTCTACAACTTCCCCGCCTTCCCGGATACGTACCCCGAGCTGACCACCGATGGCGGTCCGCTCGACAGCGATCCCTACGGCTCGAACCCGGTCGACAAACTGGCGATCCTCAAGACCGCCAATGACTGGACGGTCAACCTCGGCTGGCCAGGACCGGCCAACGCGATGATCGGCGAGGCCTTCAATACCTTCATCCTTTCCGACATGATGGCCAAGGCGGCGCGCGGTGACATGTCGCCTCAGGATGCGATCACCGAAGCCGAGACGCGGCTGAATGAGATCGCCCAGAACTGGCGCGACGAGGGACTGATGGGCGGCGGCTGATCGACAGGGTGTGGATTCCGGCGTAGCCGGTTAATTGTCATTCCGCCGGGAGCGCCAGCGACCAGAGGAATCTCTTTAACGCAGTGCGACGCCCTTGGGTTCGCTGCGGCGAAGAGATATCGCTCCGCTGCGCGTCGCTGCCTCCACTCGCCTGCGGCTCGTTGCGGAATGACATTTTAACCGCATTGCGCGGGGACTTATCCCTCGCTCGAAATGACGATGAGGATGGCCGAGGCTGCTCCAGTGGAGGGCCCGGGTGGACACTAGGTCCGCAGCCCTCCAGAGAATTCAGAAGGCCGAACCAGGGACACATGCATGGCAATCGTTGAAACGCGGAAGCTCACCAAGGAATTCGATGGCGACGTCAAGGTCGTCAAGGATATCGACATCAAGACGAGCGATGGCGAGTTCCTGGTGCTGCTCGGCCCTTCGGGGTGCGGCAAGACCACCTTGCTGCGGATGATCGGCGGACTCGAACAACCGACCTCGGGCCAGATCCTGATCGGCGACCGGGTCGTCAATCACCTACCGCCCCGCGCCCGCCAGATTGCGATGGTGTTCCAGAGTTATGCCTTGTACCCGCACATGAGTGTCCGCAACAACATCGCCTTCCCGCTCAAGGCGGCCAAGGTCGACAAGGGAGAACAGCAACGAAAAATCGCCTGGGCGGCCGGGATCCTCGGGATCGACACCCTCCTGGACCGCAAGCCGCGCCAGCTCTCGGGTGGGCAGCGGCAGCGGGTGGCGTTGGCCCGGGCGCTGGTTCGAGAGCCGAACGTCTTCCTGCTCGACGAGCCGCTCTCGAACCTCGACGCCCAACGGCGCGCCTCGGCCCGCGATGAGCTCCAGCTCTTCCAGCGCGAGATTGGGACGACCACGATCTACGTCACCCATGACCAGGTCGAGGCGATGGGCATGGGGCACCGGATCGCGGTGATCGACAGCGGCCGGATCCGCCAGATCGGGACGCCGCGCGAGATCTACGAGGAACCGGCTGACACCTACGTGGCCACGTTCCTGGGCTCGCCACCGATGAACCTGATTCCACGGGGCGATGACCTGATCGGCTTCCGGCCCGAGAACTTCCACCCGGCTACCGACGCCGGCGATGCAACGTCGGGACTCACCTTCGAGCTGACTTCGATCCGGGAGGAATACCTGGGGTCGGAAAAGCTGGTCTACGGTGAGGTCGAAGGAATCCGGGCGGTGAGCCGGATGGCGGCCAATGCGGCGCTGCCGGTTGCAGAGGGAGGTACGGTGCGCCTCTTCGTGCGCCAGACCGACCTCAGGATCTTCGAGCGTGAATCCGGGTTGCGGCGGCAATCGACGCCGGTGAACATCGTGACGGCAACCGGCTCGTGAGCGCGCCGGTCTTCACCCCGGAACCGGAAAAACGGTACCTGCTCGACAACGAACGGGTACTCGGCCCGCTGATGCTCTTTCCGGCGATCATCTACATCCTCGCGCTGGTGGGGTTCCCGCTGGTGCTGGCCATCCTCTACGCCTTCAGCAACGTGACGGTGGGCGATCCGCGCATCTCCAGCACGGACGACTTCGTTGGTTTCGACAACTTCCGTGACGTCTGGAATGACGGTGTGTTCCGCAAGGCGCTGCGGAACACGATCACCTTCACGCTGATCTCCCAGGTCTTCGTGATCCTGTTCGCCAACATCCTGGCGCTGGTGCTCTCGGCCGATTTCCACGGCAAGCGATTGGTCCGGTTCCTGGTGCTGTTGCCGTGGACCACGCCGATCGCGCTGGGTGTGCTCGGCTGGTTCTGGATGCTCGATTCGGTTTACAGCCCAATTGACTATGCGCTCCGGGAGGCGGGATTGCTTGGGCCGGACAGCATGTTTGGGCCGGGCCGGAACATGTACTGGCTGGGCAAGACTGATCTTGCCCAGGCGGCGGTCGTGGTCGTCCACATCTGGCGCATCCTGCCGCTGGCGACGGTCATCCTTCTCGCCGGCCTCTCCTCGATCCCACAGGACGTGAAGGATGCGGCGAATGTCGATGGCGCCGGTTTCTGGCGGCAGCTCTTCTACATCCGGCTGCCGCTGTTGCTTCCGATCATGGCGGTAGCGACCCTGTTCAGCCTCGTCTTCACCTTCACTGACCTCTCGGTCTCGCTGGTGCTGACGCGCGGCGGACCGGTCAACGACACCCAGGTGCTCTCGACCTGGGCGTATTTCAAGGGAATCCAAGGCGGCAACCTGGCCCAGGGCGCGGCAATCGCACTCTTCCTGCTGCCGGTGCTGGTCGCGATTGCGATCGGGATGCTGAGGCTGGCGCAACGATCGGAGCGGGACTAGATGGCAGAGACACCGACGATGCAGGACTTCCCCGACGAGAACGCGGGTCGCGGCAAGCGCTTCCTGGGGCGCGCGGTGCTGTACGGCACCGCGATCTTCTTCTCGCTGTTCGCGGCGATCCCGTTCGCGTGGATGATCCTGACGATGTTCAAGACGAACAACGATCTGTACAACCCACGCAACAACCCGTTTCTCTACAACGACCCGCCGACCCTCGCCAATCTCGACCTGCTCTGGAATGACACCAGTTACCGCACGTTCATCTTCAATACCTTGCTAATCGCGCTGGTGGTGATGGCGATCACCGTGATCGCGGTAGTGCCGGCCGCCTACAGCCTGGTCCGGCTCTCGGGCCGGTTCGGCGAGAACCTCGGCATCCTGATCTTCCTCGTCTACCTGGTGCCGCCAACGCTGCTCTTCATCCCCCTGACCGGGGTGGTCGCCGACCTTGGTCTCCAGAACTCGAAGTGGTCGATGGCGCTGGTCTACCCCACCTTCACGATCCCGTTCTGCACCTGGCTGATGATGGGATTCATGCGCAGCGTGCCGTGGGAGATCGAGGAACAGGCGATGATCGACGGCTACAGCCGGATCGGCGCGATCTGGCGAACGGTGATCCCGGTGTCGCTCCCCGGCATCCTGACGATCGTGATCTTCTCGTTCACCTTGACCCTGCACGAGTTCGTCTACTCGCTGGCGTTCGTCCAAAGCTCAGGCGAGAAAACGGTCAGCGTGGGCGTGTTCACGGAGCTGATCCGGGGCGACGTCTATTTCTGGCAGTCGCTAATGGGAGCCGCAGCGCTGGTCGCGATCCCGGTGGCGCTGCTCTACAACTACTTCCTGGACCGGTTCATCGCGGGTTTCACCCTCGGCGCCGTGAAGGGGTAGATCTACCCATTTCCTGACCGTCTATGGTCAGGAAATGGGTAGCCAATAAACATCGTCAGCCCGAGCTTGCGAGGGATTCCTGCGCTGCGCGCAGGGGTAGCGCTTTTGTCATTCCGCAGGGTGCGCCCCGCGCAACCAGAGGCAGCGTAGCGGTATCTCGCCCCGCAGGGCAGGTGCGCCAACACTCACTACGGTGAGGAGATCCCTCCACTCGGTGACGCTCGCTACGGGATGACACTCAAGCGCTGCGCGCAAGGATGTCGCCTGAGCATTGCGGCACCACGGGAGGGCATACGCGAGCAACGTGTCGTCGCGTCGGATCGTTTCGCGGCTCGTTAGCCCTCCCCTACGAGAACCGTGGCAGGGCGCGTTCATTGACGCAGCGTGACGCCGCTGCGGGAAACCACCGCGTCGAAGGCGTGGTGGTCGAGTTCGAGGCCGAAGCCAGGTCCCGTTGGCACGTCGATCACGCCGTCGCGAATGGACCAGGCAGAGGCGTCGATTTCGGCGAAGGCAGCGTCATCCCACTCGAGGAACGTCACGCCCCGGACGAGGCCGGCAAGGTGGGCCACGACATAGGGGCCGATGCCGCCACCGTACGTGTGCGGGGACGATGCGACATCATGGCGATCGAGCTCCGCGCCCAGCTCCAGCCAGTGCGTGAACCCGATATCGAAGATGTCCGGTTGCACGACGTCCACCACACCGGAGACAGCCCAGGCTGCCAGCGCGGGATGGAAGGCCCCCTCACCATCGGCGATGCGAACGGCGAGCCCTTCCGCCGCCAGCCACTCCTTGAGGTCGGCATAGAGCACGTTGTCTTCGTGGAACGCCTCCTCGATCCAATGGAGGTTGGCGCCGGCGGTATCGTGCAGAACGCGCTTGGTGAGGTTGAGGTTCCAGCCGTTGTTGGCGTCGATCATGACGGCGGCGTCCGAGCCAACGGCGTCACGCACGGCCTGGATGATGGTGATGTCGCGCGCGGTGCCGGATTCGAGCGGCATGTGCCGGGCGCCACGTCCGACCTTGATCTTGAAGGCGCGGTGGCCAAGGTCCCATCCGTCTCGCGCCTCGTTCGCGATGAGCGCAGCCGCGGCGGCATCGTCGGCCAGGTGCAGGTCGTCGAAGTAGAGCGACGTATCGTAGCTGCGGAGTTGCCGTGGGGTGCCGCCAGCGAAGATGCAAACGGGCTGGTCCACCTGCCGCGCGGCGAGATCGAGCAGGGGAAACTCACAGAACGTCCATTCCGCCAGCACTCGTCCACTGGCGAACAGGTCGGCGGGGACCTGGCCGAGCAGTGCCCGCAGCTGGTCCTCACTAGCCCGGCTGCGGCCGACGCCCACTGCGCCATCGGATGTGGTGAGGCGGACAAGCGGCAGACGCACCGAGTCGCCATGGTGGCCGAGGCGGGCGTTACTGCCGGCGGCGCGGGCGCGGGTGCCCTCGATGGTCGCCATGTCGATACGCGTGATCACCGGTTTCATGCGAAATGCCCCCAAGGTTGGCCAACGAGTCTCTGGACAGCATCATACGAAACATGGCGGGGCGTGAAAACAGGCAGCGGGATCCCTTGTCGAAACCGGGGGCGCATTCTACGATTCGGAGAGACAGCGGCCTAGCCCGAACACCCGTGCGAATGCGGCGTGGCGGTTCGTACGCGATGTCTCGTCCGCCCCCAACGACTCCCCTCAGGTTCGCGCCATGCTGTCGATTCCCTTCCCTGGTTCTCCGCGTCCGCGCGTTGCGTTGGCGATCATTTTCGCCATGCGTGGCTTCCTCGTCGGTTCCTGGATTGCCAGGATCCCGGCGATCGCCGATCACCTCGATGTCAGCCGGAGCGAACTCGGCAGCGTGCTGATCGCGGGGGCGATCGGCGCCCTGGTCGCGTTCCAGGTCACCGCGCCGCGCATTGCATCATGGGGCACTGCCCGCTCTATCGCGATCTTCGGGCCGCTCTGGGTGCTCACGATGCCGCTGGCGCTCCTGTCGCCGGAACCGGCGCTGTTCTTCGCAACCTTGCTTCTCTTCGGGTTCATGAACGGCACCGTCGACGTAGCCCTCAATGCCCAGGCGGTGGAAATCGAACGCCAGGTCGGCAAACCGGTGCTGTCGTCGATGCACGGCATGTTCAGTGTTGGCGCATTGGGCGGAACCGCCACCGGCGGTGTGCTGGCCGCGCTGAGCGTAGCGATCCAGTCGCAATTCCTGGTCACCGGGGTACTTGTGGCGGCAACCTGGCTTCTCCTGACCCGAAACCTTGTGCCAGACGAGGCAATGGCGGCGTCCCCAACCGTTCAACGCCAGCGCCGGGTCTTCTCGATCGGTCCACGGGTCCTGTGGCCGCTAGGGGCAATCGCGTTTTGCTGCGGCCTGATGGAGGAGTCGTTGGCCGACTGGGGGGCGCTCTTCCTCTCGCAGGATCTTGGCACCAATCCGGGAACGGCCGCGCTTGGCTACACGATCTTCTCCTGCACGATGCTGGTCGGACGCCTGTTCGGCGATCCGCTGGTGCGCCGGGCGGGACCGGTGGCGATCCTGCGCGGGGGCGCGGCGCTGGGCTCGGCGGGGATGCTGCTTGGGGTGCTGGTCAACACGCCGTGGTCGTTCCTGATGACGTTCGGGCTGGTGGGCCTCGGGTTCTCGACGATCATTCCGATCGTGTACCGGGCGGCAGGGTCGACGCCGGGCATACCACGGGCCGAGGGCGTGGCGGCGGTGGCGACCGCGTGCTACGCCGCGTTCCTGGTCGGTCCGCCGATGATGGGGTTCGTGTCCGACCTGCTGTCGTTGCGGGTCGCGTTCCTGGGGGTTGGGCTGTTCGTGACGATCGTGATCACGCTGGCCCCGGCGGTTGTCCGGCCAGCGGTGGCGCCCGTGGCGGAACCGTTCACGGAGGACGGGCTCGTTCCCGAGGCGGCGCCGGTCGCCAGCTGAGAGGGATGCCCGGTGACGACTGGTTTCGCACTATGCTTCGGAGATCGCGGCGCTCCGCGATCCTCGCTGACCTTCCACCACCATCAGGATACCTCCCCTTGTTCCCATCGCTTCGCCAACCCAGCCCCAGAATGGCAGTGTCCACCTTCTTCGCGGTGATCGGCTTCATCAGCGCTGGCTGGATCGCGCGGATCCCGGCGCTGACCGACAAGCTCGATCTCGACACCGCCCAGCTCGGGACGATCCTGCTCTTCATCGCGATCGGTTCGCTCCTCGCCTTCCAGTTCATCGGCCGCCTGATCGAACGGTACGGAAGCGACCGCACGACGTTCCTGTTCAGCCTGGCGTACATCACGGCGCTGGTGCTGATGGCGCTCTCGCCAAGCGCGACGGTGCTGGCCTTCACCCTGTTTCTCTACGGCTTCGGGTTTGGGGCGACCGATGTCGCGATGAACGCCCAGGGCGTCACGGTCGAGCACCGGCTGAAGAAGCCGATCATGGGGTCGCTGCATGGATACTTCAGTCTCGGCGCCCTGCTCGGCGGCGCGATCAGCGCCGTGTTCGCCCAATTCGATATCGGCCTGGAAGCCAACCTGCTCGCCTTCGCCGTGCTCGGATTCGGTCTCGTGGTATGGGCCAACCGGGGTCAGATCAAGGATGAGCCGATCCCGGCCGACGACACCCCGAAGAAGAAGGGCCTGCGCTTGTCGCTGCCCCCACGCGTGCTTTGGCCCCTCGGCGTGATCGCCTTTTGCGGTGCGGTCGGCGAAGGCGCGATGGCCGATTGGGGCGCCCTCTACGTCCATGACGAACTCGGTGGCACCGAGGGTGTGGCGGCATTCGCGTTCACCGTCTTCTCGTTCACGATGCTGGTCGGGCGCTTCGCCGGGGACAAGATCGTCGCGGTCTTGGGGCCCGGCCTGGTCGTGCGGGTTGGCGCCATCGTCTCCGCGATTGGCATGACGGCCGGCCTGCTGCTGGGGACGACGACATCCGCGATCGCCGGTTTTGCCGTGATGGGGATTGGGCTGGCGTTCGTCTTCCCGGTGGTCTACAGCGCGGCCGGATCGACGCCGGGTATCCCCAGCGGCCGGGGCGTTGCCGCAGTGGCGACGATCGGATACACCGGCTTCCTCGCCGGGCCACCACTACTGGGA
>JALZMD010000105.1 GCA_030858375.1 Chloroflexota bacterium | reverse complement strand
CTCGACGTACTCCTCGGCACAAGTGCGCAAACGTATTTCGCCGAGAACACGTCAGAATACCCGCTGATCGCTGGTGTTGAGCCGAAGGTCGATCTTCCGCCGCTCGCGGACATCCAGACGCCGGATATTGACCTGACCGATCTCGCCGACCTTGAAGGCACGGTCGCCCTTCTCACCGAGGTCGGTCTCCTCTAGCCAGCTCGACGCAAAGTCCGGATCGAGATAGGTCACGGCAATGTGCCGTGACCTTCTGGACGAAGGGATGGTTTCAACGACGATGGCGATTGGCGGCAAGGTGACTGGCCCAGCACACGAGAACATGATCATCGGCTCGCACCGCATGCGTATTTTCGCCATGCGTTTCCCGCCGATGATTTTCGTGATACCGGCCCTAATGGTGGCATTGTTGATGCTGGCCCCAATCGGCTATTTGATAGTCCGGGCCACCGACAGCGGCACGGCGATACCCGATACTCTGATTCGGGCCCGCACCTTCGTCGTCACCCGGAACACTGCGCTCCTCGCCGCCTCGGTCGCCGTCTCGGCGTCGTTGATCGCCGTGCCGCTTGCCTGGCTCACGACCCGGACGAACCTCCCCAACCAGCGCTTCTGGACCGTGGTCGCCGCCCTGCCCCTGGTGATACCAAGTTACGTTGGGGCCCTGACCATCGTGGCCGCGATGGGACCGCGCGGAATTGTCCAGGGGTGGCTGGAAGGACCGTTCGGGATCGAGCGCCTACCGTCCATCTATGGATTCCTGGGAAGTTGGTGGGCGCTGACGCTTTTCAGCTACCCATACGTCTACCTCGGTGTCCAGGCTGCCTTTCGGGGTATCGATCCTGCCCTTGAAGAGGCGGCGCGAAGTCTCGGCCTGGGACCGTACCGATCGTTCTTCCGGGTCATGCTCCCTCAACTCCGTCCGGCCATTGCCGCCGGTGCGTTGCTGTCTGCGCTCTACACCGTCTCCGATTTCGGGGTCGTGTCGCTGATGCGGTTCGATGTCTTCACCCGCTCCATCTACGTGCAGTATCAGTCCAGCTTCGACCGGACCGCCGCCGCTTCACTGGCGCTTGTGCTCGTCGCCTTCACGATCATGATTCTTGCGCTCGAGTGGTGGGTGCGCGGGCGGGCGCGGCAATATCGGGTCGCCACCGGAGCTGCGCGCACCGTGCGCCGGATCGATCTTGGGCGTTGGAAGTGGCTCGGGGTTGGATATTGCGCGGTCATTTTTGTGAGTTCGGTTGTGCTGCCGCTCCTGGTCCTGATCTACTGGATGATGAACGGTACCTCAACGGGTGAGGCGGTCGGGCGACTCTGGGGCCAGGCGGTCAACTCGGCATCGGTCAGCCTGGTGGCCGGCGTGGTGACTGTGGTCCTCGCCTTGCCGACCGCCGTACTTTCTGTCCGCTACCGCAATCGCTTTACGACCCTGCTTGAACGGCAAGCGTACCTCGGGTATGCACTGCCAGGTGTCGCGATAGCGCTCGCCTTCGTCTACATCGGCGCCCGCTACGTACCCTCCTTGTACCAAACGATCTGGCTGCTCCTGATTGGGTACGCGGTTCGGTTCCTTCCGCAGGCACTGGGAGCGGAGCGGGTTTCCCTGTTGCAGATCAGCCCTCGCGTGGAGGAAGCATCCCGAACCTTGGGCGAAAATGTGCTCGGCACGTTGCGACGGGTCACCTTGCATCTCGCCCGCCCCGGCCTGGTCGCGGGATTCGGTCTCGTCGCCCTGACCGTGATGAAGGAGCTCCCCGTGACGATGATGCTGGCGCCGATCGAGTTCGAAACGCTGGCGACCGGTATATGGCAAGCCACCCAGACCGGGGCGTATGGCAAGGCAGCGGCGCCAGCGCTGATACTGATAGCGGTATCGGCCATTCCGAGCTTCCTCCTGTCCCGGCGAGGATTGGACCAGGCGGGCTGAATCGGACTTCAGGCGATTGATATCTGTTCCCGATGCTGCACGCCGGCCCCGAATTTCATTCCCCAATCGGAGTATCCTGGTGACTCAACGTCCTGCGTCCGGCA
Source organism: Chloroflexota bacterium (assembly GCA_030858375.1). Lineage (GTDB taxonomy): Bacteria > Chloroflexota > Chloroflexia > Thermomicrobiales > UBA6265 > JACCYX01. The sequence continues at coordinate 5,417 of JALZMD010000105.1, read as the reverse complement.
ACAGTTCGAGCCATCGCGCGCTTCTATGCCTCAACATTCAAAAGCGATTTGGAGACGTGCAGGTTGTCCGGGACCTGAGCCTATCGGTCACGACCGGTCAGATCATGGCGCTGCTCGGTTCCAGCGGGTGCGGCAAAACGACGACATTGCGCATGATTGCCGGCCTGGAGCAGATCGATGGCGGGTGCATCGAGGTCGATGGCGACCTGGTGGCTGGTGCCGGTCGACACGACCCGCCTGAGCGCCGACGGATCGGCATGGTCTTCCAGGACTACGCGCTGTTTCCGCATCTTTCGGTTGCCCGTAATGTCGCATTCGGTCTCGGCCGTGGGGGAGACGCCCGGCGGCGCGTCGAAGAGTCGCTCGAACTCGTTGGTCTGGGGGGCTTTGGCGACCGCATGCCCCAGGATCTCTCCGGTGGTCAGCAGCAGCGAGTGGCTTTGGCTCGGGCCCTTGCGCCCAAGCCGCGCATCCTGCTGATGGACGAGCCGTTTTCGAACCTTGACCCGGAGCTCCGGATCAGCGTTCGCGGCGAGGTGCGCGACATCCTGCGCGAGGCCGGCGCCACCGCGGTGCTCGTCACTCACGATCAGGAAGAAGCGCTGAGTATGGCTGATCAGGTTGCCCTGATGTTCCGGGGTAGCATCGTCCAGGTCGATAACCCGGAAACACTGTACCGCCAGCCGTTGTCACGTGAGGTGGCCGGCTTCATTGGCGAGTCGTACTTCCTGACCGGAACCGCCTCCGGTCATGTTGCTGAAACGGAGATCGGGCGCCTGGAGCTGATGGAGCCCCGTACCGGAGCCGTGGACGTCTTACTTCGGCCTGAATGCGTCACATTGACAGCGGCTACGGAAGACGACTCAACAGCTGGTCTGGTCATCCGCCGCGAGTACTTTGGGCGGTACCAGTCCCTGTCCGTCCGGCTCCGCTCCGGAGTCACCATCAAGGCGACGAGCGGTCCGGAAGCTGCGTTTCACGTTGGGGCCACGGTCCGGGTTTCGACGCGGATGCCGTCCGTTGCCTTTCCGGCGACGGTATCGTCATGACCCCGGACGACATCATTGAGGTCTCCGATGCGGATGCGATGCGGGATTTTGGCCGATCATTCGCCAGTCAGCTCAGGAGGGGTGATGTGGTGCTTCTGCACGGCGAACTCGGCGCTGGCAAAACGACGTTGACTCAGGGCATTGCCGCGGGTCTCGGTGTTCAGGGACCGGTCCAGAGCCCGACATTCTCCATCGTCCTTGAGCACGATGGCGTGGATGCCGACGGCGGTGGCTTGCACCTCTACCACCTCGATCTCTACCGGTTAGATGATCCGGAGGATCTGGAGAATCTGGGGTACGACCAGTACATCGAGCCCGTTGACGGAATCTCGATCATCGAATGGCCCGAGCGGGCTGGACCCTGCCTGCCGGAGCGGTTTTGGCTGCTTCGGATCACGCATTCGGAGGACGGCGGTCGCCTGATCGGGGGAAGCTGGCACGAGCCGGGTCCGAACCCGTTACGAACATCCAAAGCGTATCCGTCGAACCGGCCGTCCCAACGAAATCGGTGATGACCTGAACGCAACGAGAGGCGCCGGTCGAAACCGGCGCCTCTCTCCATCACAATCCCAGGCTTGAATTCGCCCAGAACGATCCGGACCTAGCCTTCGATGGCGGCGAGTTGTTCGAGGACGGCTTCAGCCTCCGGCTCGAGCTCGGCCGTGACCTCGGCCCAGACTTCGGCGGCGGGCCGGTTCTGGACCAGGATCTGCTCCCAGCCACGACCCAGGATCTGGTCGCCGCCGGGGATGAAGACGCGGGCCGAATCCTGCGGCTTGGTCAGCGGCAACTGCTCGACTGCCGTTCGGGCGTTCGGGTTTTCGTCCAGGAACGCCTGCTCCTCGGCACTCTCGATTGCCGAGGTGCGGACCGGCATGTAGCCCGTGGCCTGCGACCAAAGCGTCGTCTGCTCGGTGTTCGTGCTGAAGGCGATGAACGCCATTGCGGCCTGTTGCCGGGACTCTTCCAGGCCGGCCATGATCGAAAGACCGGTGCCGCCCGTGCAGCAGCCGAACTCGAGTTCCTCCGGCAGGAAAGCGGTCTTGAAGTTGAATTGGGCGGTGTCGCGGGTGGTGCCGAGTGATCCGGTGGATTGCATGGCCGCCACGGACACGCCGGTGTTGAAGTCGGTGCCTGGCTCGGCGACCGCGAGCGCGTTTCCGCTCTCGACGAATTCCCGCATGAATTCGCCGCAGTTCACTGCGCCTTCTTCTTCGAGGAGGATGTTGAATTCCGGATCGGAGTAATCGCCGCCGAATGCCCAGGTCGGTCCGTGCAGGGTCCAGGCGCCGTAGGAGGCAGCACTGCCGAAGAGCATGGCGGTTTCCAGACCACTGCCCGCGATCAGGTCGGGGGCAGCCTCACGGAACGAACTCCACGTCGCGAAGACATCTTCGGAGACGCCGGCCGCCTCAACGGCATCGGCGTTGTAGTAGAAGAGTGGCGTCGAGCGCGCGAACGACACGCCCCAAAGACCATTTCCCCGTTGGAACTCGGTGAAGAGGGACTGGACGTAGTCGTCGGGATCGTGCTCGGCGATCAGTGGTGTGAGATCTTGCAACGAACCGGACAGGTAGAACCGGAACCACCACACGTCGGACAGCATTGCGATGTCGGGACTGTCACCCGTCTGGAGACCGGTGATCAACTGCGCGGCTACGGCTTCGTAGTTCTCCAGTGGCTGCGGGGCGATCACGATGTCGGGTTGCGACTCGTGAAAGCGTTCGATCATCGCGGTCTGTGCGTCGCCGTTGGTGCCGCTGGGAAAGGCGTGCCAGTAGCTCAACTCGAGCGGTCCGTTCTGGATCACGGCCGGTGCCGCGAACGTCGAACTGGCCGCGCCGACGGTCGCCAGGCCAGCGCTGGCGCTGGCGACTCCCTTCACCAATGAACGGCGGTTTATGTATTTGGACATGGACTTCGATCCTCCTTGACCAGAAAGTTCCGGAACGACCACCCTGGCCGCTCGTTTGACCCCATTGTTTGTACGCTCTCGCACGTTTGGGAAGTGTGCGAGGTCTGAGCGTCGGAAGTGTTTGCAAACCACTAAGGAAACGGCAGTGCTACCCGGCGATCCGGACTAGCCCTTCGTCGCGCCAGCGGTAAGCCCGTCGATAATAAACCGTTGGGCAAAGATGTAGACGATGATCAGCGGCAGGACCACGAACGTGGTGCCCGCCATGATCACGCCCCAGTTATTGTTTCCCTCGGCATCGTACAACAGCCGGACGCCGACCGTAATCGGCCGCATTTCGACGGTGCGGGTGACGATCAGCGGCCAGAGGTAGTCGTTCCACTTGTTGACGATCGAGATCAGGGCGAAGGTAATCACGATCGGTTTGGCCATCGGCAAAACGATGCCAAACATCGTCCGCATGTGACCCGCGCCATCGACCTTCGCGGCATCGAGTACATCGCGCGGAAGCCCCATGAAACCCTGCCGCATGAGGAACGTGCCGAACGCGGTCGCGCCTCCTGGGAGGATAATCGCCTGGTAGGTATTGATCCAGTTGGTGTCCAGGTTGAACCACTCCCGGACCTTGTTGCCGAAGAAGAGGAAGTTCGGGAGGATCACGACCTCGCCGGGCACCATCAGCGCTGCCAGCACGAGGAGGAAGAGCACATTCTTGAACGGAAACTTCAGGAACGCGAAGGCGTAGGCACAAAGCGTGCCGTTGATGATCTGCAAGCCTGCCCCGAAGACGGTAATGATGATCGAATTGACATAGAACCGGCCAAATGGCACCGCGTTCCAGGCTTCCTCGTAATTGGACCACCGGGGGTTGCTGGGAATCCACCGTGGTGGAAAGGTATAGATCTGTCCCAGCGTCTTGAGCGAACTCGAGAGCATCCAGAACATCGGTAACCCAATGATGATGACGACCAGGGCAAGACCGACGTAACTTGCAACTTGCCCAACCCGCTTTTGTTGGTCGAGCGAGAGCCTATCCATCGTAGTGCACCTTTTTCTCGGTGAAGCGCAGTTGCACGATCGTCACGATCAGCATTGCGACGAAGAGCACGATCGCCGCCGCCGCCGAACGGCCGAAGTTCGCCGCTTCTCCGAATCCCTGTTGGTAGACATAATAAACAAGGGTCGTGCTGCCGAAGGCGGGTCCGCCATCGGTCATGACCTGGATGATGTCGAACGCCTGGAACGTGGCAAGAATAGACGTGATGAACAAGAAGAACGAGATTGGAGACAGCATGGGGATCGTGACTGATTTGAACCGCCACCAGGCGTTGGCGCCATCAATCTTGGCGGCGTCGTAAAGGTCTTGCGGTATGGCCTGCAAGCCGGCCAGGAAGATGACAGCGGCAAAACCCAGGTTCTTCCAGACGTAGACAATGATGATTGCGGGCAGCGACCACTCCGGCCGGTCGAGCCAATGGGGCGATGGAATCCAGAACCAATCGAGGATTTGCGCCAGCAGACCGTACCTGGGATCGAAGATGTACGCCCAAACGATCCCAATCGCCGCGCCGGAAAGCAGGGTAGGGGCGAACACGATCGCCCGAACTGCCGTCCGTCCACGGAGCTTCTGGTTGAGCAGGAGCGAAATAAGCAATCCGGAAAGCATCGTCAGCGATACGCTGGCTATGAGAAAGACCAAGGTGTTTCGCAGCACCAGCTTGAATGTTCGATTGCTGAAGATGTACTCGAAGTTTTCCAGTCCCACGAACTCGTTTGTTCCGGTAAACGCCAGGAGATCGGTTCTCTGCACACTCAGCCGGATGTTTTCCCACAATGGCCAGTAGGTGAAGAGCACGAGGAACACGAGGTTTGGGGTGACGAACAACAGGAAGATGACCCATTCCTTGGATGCAATCCTGTCACGAAGTGACATCTTCGCCGTGTTGAATTGTTCGCCGTGGTACGTCGACCGTTCCAACGTACCGCTTATGCTTTCCATGTTCTGACCTCGTCGGTTCCGGTGCTGCCGGATCAGCGTGATGTGTTGTCGTCAGGGCCGATGTACACCTAGCGTAGACTTGGCCAGAGTTCCGATGTTCCCCTGCATCAACAACAAGGAACGTCGAAAGCGTGATGCACACATGCGTACGAATGGTTGAGAAAATACTAACACCATCGAGAGGCGAATGTTAAATGACGATCCCGGGAGGAACGCGTCATTGGACCGGGAGTGTGACACCATCGATGCAACTAATGCCTCCTTGGTTGCTGGCGATCGATACGGCCACTGACCAGGCAGGGCTGGCGCTCTTCAATGGTGAACAGATGGCTGAAATGTCCTGGCCCGGCGGGCGCCGCCAAACCACCACCGTCCTTCCGGCGCTCGAAAGCATGCTCTCACAGCTGGGCCTGGCCATGGAGAATGTCGGAGCGGTCGCGGTTACGGCCGGTCC
>JALZMD010000096.1 GCA_030858375.1 Chloroflexota bacterium | reverse complement strand
GATCACGCCCGTTCCGGGCCGGCTCGACCTCCACCTCGATCGCGAGGGCTGGGCGGAGATCGGGAGCGTCGTGGATGGGATCGTGGGCTGCCGGGCGCTCGCCGCCTGGTGGCATCCCGCCACGGACCGGGTGCGCGTGGAACGCCCGCCAGAGAGCGGGCCACCACCAGCACGGCGCGCCCTCTATCCCAGCCATTCCCGGATGGGCGGGGCCGACGGCCCGCCACCACCGCCCTTCATCGCCCTGCCGGGCTACATCTTCACGTATCAGGGGATCGACTACACGGCGGCGGAAGCCGAGCGCCTGACGGCTGCTCAGGGTTCGATCGCCGGGTGGATCTGGCGGCGTGACGCCTGACTCCCGGACAGGAACATAACCGCGTCGGCGCGCGCATTTCCGGTGACGTGGATGGCATGGCACAATCGGGGGCATGGAGGAAACCCTCACGCTCGACCCCGCGACGCGAGCGCGGCTCACCGCCTACGCCGCCGCACCCCGTGGCAATCGGGCCGGTCGGACCTGGACGCTCGCCGAGCTGCTGACGCTGTTCGACCCGGCGGTTCCCGTGACGGCGATCATGGCCCGGCTGGGGGTGAAGCGGGCCGTCGTGACGTACGAGCTGGTGCGGCTGCGCCGGGCCGGGATGACTGATGCCGACGTAGCCCGCGAGCATGGGGTGTCGCCGGTGCAGGTCTGGGAAATCCGGAGCCGTGCGGGTATTCCCACGACTCGCCGGTTTTGGTCCGAGGCCGAACGGGCGCTTGTGATCGCCCACCAGCGTCGCCACCTCATGGGGCGACGCTGGTGGGGCGGCCCTGTGCGGGGGGTGGATCGGATGCGGTCGATCCTGATCGCGGAGGGGCGCATCCGGTCGAAGCGGTCACGGCACCGGAGGCCAGCGGAGTGACGCCGCCAGCGGATCGGAGCGACGGCCTGGGACGGCACTACGACGTTCGGAACCTTGCGGCGTTCAATGACCCGCAGCGGGGTAATCAGCGATCACTCAAATCGTCGGCTCGCGAATCTCGTACGGCCACCTGCCCATAAGCCAACGGCCTGAGCCGGCCGGCGCGACTTTGCGCTGAATCCGGACCAGGTTTTGTGGAGTGCCCTGATTTGCCCTGAGACGGCTCGGGGTGCCGGAGTGGTGTTCCCCCCTTGGGCCGTTTTCGCGCCCTCCGTCGCGTAGCGGCGGCTTTGCGGTGCCAAAACAAGGGTTTGGAACGAATGAGCTGTCCGCCGTCAACCGTCACGTCGTCGTTCATCCGTGCTGCCGGAGTGGTCGGAAGTGCTCAACCCAGCGGCCTCTTGCGGACGCCGCCGGAAATGCATGAACACGTCATCTACCGGGATGAAAAAATCAGCGCTCAGTTTCAGTTCGCGATTGACCTTCGCTCCGCCTTCGGTGAACGTCATTAAACACACCATCTTGCCGAGCCGCTTTAACTCGGCGATCACCGGCCGGTAGTCAGCGTCGCCTGTCATGACCACTGCGACATCGAAGTTGTCGAGGAACGCATTGCTCAGAAGGTCTTTGGTGAGAGCAATATCAACCCCTTTGGCCTTAATGTCTTTCCGCTGCTTTTTGAACACCTCACCCGTGAAACCGAGTGCCCATAGTGATTCGCGAACATCGGTAATGGCGTCGTCATCGCCCGACATGCTGGTGTAGTAAAACGCTCGCTCGGCGGTCCCACGAACGCCAATGCCGCGGAGTTCGTGGGAGAGGGCAGCCCTGGCGGGCCATGGATGTTCCAGCCACAAGAACACATCCCGTTTGAAGCGCGGCCCTGGCTCAAGCACGATTCCGCGCGATTCCGCAAGGGCTTGGCCGCGCAAAGTCACGTTTTCACCGTCCACGAACAGCATCCAGCGGCGGAGATGCGGGTCTATTGGGTCCGGCGCTGAAAAGATTCGATCTATTGGAAAGGCCACTTCGCGCTCCTGCTCGATGGCGAGGGGAAGCATTTAGGGAAGCATCGGGCCGACACCACCCACGGCAACTCACCTTGAGGTGCCAATTTCGTTGATTCCATGGGCTTTTCTGGGGAGCGGGAGACCGGACTCGAACCGGCGACATACTGCTTGGAAGGCAGTCACTCTACCAACTGAGTTACTCCCGCGAGAGCAACGCCAGTATACTCCGCCGCCGGACCGGATGCTAGCGATTGAACGAACACGCTTGTCAATACGTGTGGCGGCATTGGTCGAGTTACGCCAACCTTGCGAAGTATGGGAATCCAGGGCGCCATCGCGTAGAATTGCCCGGTCAGGCCGGTTCTCGTTTACCGGTCAGATTGGGTGTGCCTCGCAGGCGGCGACTGATCAGTGCCGGTGGTCGAAGGATGCGAGCATGGCGGGCAACCGTCAGGCGCCGCCCAGTTCCAGTCGATGAGGCGTTAGCGCTCATCGGCCGCAATCGATCCACCCGGTCGGTTCGTGGTTCCTGATCCCGGAAGGCGTGCAAACGTCACACCGGAGGAGATGCGGGTTCGGGCCAGTGACGCAGGCGGTCACTTGGCTTCAACGGCTCGCAAGGAACGTCTTGAAACGAGACTGTCTACATCAGGAGTACCTGCACGTGAATTTCACCGGTCCAAAGGTGAAGAAGTCCCGGGCCCTCGGCATCGCGTTGACGCCGAAAGCCCAGAAGTACATGAAGAACCGGCCGTACCCACCCGGTCAGCACGGCCAGCGTCGACGGCGACGTACGTCCGACTACGGCGTGCAGCTGCTCGAGAAGCAGCGGTTGCGCTTTCAGTACAACGTCAGCGAGAGCCAGCTTTCCAAGGCCTACAAGATGGCGGCCCGGATGCCAGGTTCGACCGGCGATAACCTCGTCCAGCTGCTCGAAAGCCGGATGGATTGCCTCGTGCTGCGCGCCGGCCTGGCGCCGACGATCTACGCCGCTCGACAGTACGTGACGCACGGTCATTTCCGCCTCAACGGCAAGAAGGCCACGATCCCTTCGCAGCGGCTCAAGCCGGGCGATGTGATCACTGTTCGCGAGAAGAGCCAAAAGAGCCC
>JALZMD010000077.1 GCA_030858375.1 Chloroflexota bacterium | reverse complement strand
GGGAACTGATCCTGGCTCCCAAGCAAGGGTCTGTGACGATCGCATCGGGCGCCTCGGCGCCATGCCGGAGGAATCATGTCGCAACGCATTCCATCACCTGGTGACCGTCTGCTCGTGATGAGCCAGGCCAAGCTGAAGACGCTCGTCGACCGCCGCAAAATGCTCAAGGCCGCCGGCATCGGCGCCGTAGCGGGGCTCGGGTCGCCGTACATGTCCCTCGCCGGATCGACCCAGCGGTCGCAATCGTACTTGCGGGGCGCGCAGGATGAAGAACTGGCGATCATCATCGGCACGCTCGGCGAAGCATCGACGATCAATCCGTTCCTCGCCGGTGACTCCGAGGACGAATGGCGCTGCAAGATCCTCTACGACGAGTTCGTGCGCATCAACCCAACAACGTACGAACCTTCGCCGGGTATCGCTGCATCGTGGGAAATCAACGACTTGACCGTGACCTTCACGCTCCAGCCGGACGTGAAGTTTTCGGATGGCTCGCCGCTGACCGCCGAAGATATCGCCTTCACGATCAAGGGTTTCATCAACCCGGCGACCGGATCCCCCAAGCAATCCAAGTTCCTGACGATCGACGGTGCCCAGGCCTACGCCGACGGCAGCGCCGAGGACGTGAGCGGTATCACCGTCGTCGACCCCCAAACGATCCAGATCACGCTGGCCCAGCCGGACGCGCCGTTCCTCTTCAATATGCGGTTCGTGTGGCCGGTGCCGATGGCCCTGCTCGACGGTCAGGACCTGCGCGCCACCGACTTCTTCCAGGCACCGGTTGGGGCCGGACCGTACATGTTCGAGTCGTGGACAACCGGGGCGGATTTCGTGGCGGTCGCCAACCCCAATTTTTGGGAAGCAGACAAGCCGGCGATCACTCGCGTTACGCACCGCGTGATTGCCGACTCGCAAACGCTGGTGCTCGCCCTGCAAACCAACGAGATCGATGGTTCCAACTACCCCAACCCGGCGGGCCAGGAACTCCTGGTCCAGAATACCGATCTAGATATCATTGCGCCGCCATTCAACTCCGGGAACGGCTGGATCTTCAACACCCGCGATGAAGTGCTGGGCAACAAGGACGTCCGCAAGGCGATTGCGATGGCGACGAACACCCAGCAATTTGCCGACGATTTCCTGCTCGGGTTGAGCGGACCCGCCCTGGGACCGATCGCCCCCGACAACTGGGCGTTCGATCCTGACCTGGAGCCGATCCCCTACGATGTCGAGGCCGCGGCAGCCCTCATCGAGGGTGCGGGCGCGACCGGCGCCCAGATCACCTTTGCCGTCAACTCCGGCAATATCTTCCGCGAGGACTGGCTGACCTTCACGCAGCAGGCACTCCAGGAAATCGGGATCGAAGTCGTGCCAGAACTGGTGGACTACGCCACGCACGTCGAGGCCGTCACCCAGAACCAGGATTTCCAGGTCAGCGGCGTCGACTTCGCCGGGGTGACCGACGAGCCGAGCCTGCTCTGGGACCAGTTCCATTCAACCTCGTCCGGTAACTACTCGGGCCTGAGCAATCCGGAACTGGATGCGCTCCTCGACGAGGCCAGGGCGACGCTCGAGCAGGAGGCGGCGATCCCGATCTACGCCGATATCCAGCGGATCATTATGGATGAAGTGCCAATGCACTTCGCCTGGTACCGCCCGTTCCTGCACACCGTGAACAAGGCCAAGTTCGCGGACTACCAGTCCAGCGGCTCGTTCGGCCTGTTCTACTACCTGCAAGACTGGACGGCCGCACAGCCGTAAGGGATGGGCTGGCGCCAATGATTTCGCGAGGGCCGGCCCGTGTACCGGCCCTCGCGACTACGGGTCCAGCCTGGCACAAGAAACGACGCAGTCCAGCGGGCCAGTCCACCACGACGTGGCCACGAGGACTGATTCGCGCAACATCACGGGCCGGCACACGGGCCGGTCCCTACGAATGGCTGCCACGCTTCGGCGTCGTGTAGTCAGGTCTACCGGGGGCAAGCCGATGTCGAGCGAGACGCGAGCGTACATGATCCGGCGGGTGCTGATGCTGGTGCCGCTGCTGATTGGGCTCAGTCTCGTCATGTTCCTGTTGTTGCGGCTGGCGCCGGGCGATCCGGCGACGGCGATGATGTCGCCGCAGGCAATGAACAACCCGAACTACGTGGAGCAAACCCGCAAGAACCTGGGTCTGGACGAGCCGCTATATACCCAATATGGAATCTGGCTCGGGAACCTGGCCACCGGTGACCTGGGCACCGCCTATTCATTCAACAACAAGCCGGTGCTCGACCTGATCGGTGAACGGGTCGTGGCCACGGTCCAGCTGCAGGGGGCTGCGCTGCTGATCGGTCTCCTGATTGCGGTGCCGGTCGGGATCATTTCGGCCACGCGGCAATACTCGCTATGGGACAACTCGGTCACGGTCGGCTCGTTCATCGGGCTGGCACTGCCTGGTTTCTGGCTGGCGCTCCTGCTGCAGGTCTGGCTGGGGGTGAAGCTCGGCTGGTTCCCGATTATCAGCACCGGCCAGGCCGATGCCGACTGGTCCGATCGCTGGCGGTATTTCGTGCTTCCGATCGTCGTACTGACCCTGCCGAACATCGCCTACTTCGCTCGCTTCATGCGCTCGTCGATGCTTGAAGTGATCAATCAGGATTATGTCACAACCGCGAGGGCCAAAGGGCTTGGCGGCCGGCAGGTGCTCTACAGCCACGCCCTGCGCAACGCACTGCTACCGATGGTGACGGTGATCGGCTTGCAGTTACCGCAAATCGTGGGCGGCGCGGTGATCATCGAGCAGATCTTTGCCTGGCCGGGACTCGGGTTGCTGGCGTGGGACGCCATCAGCCGCCGGGACTACCCGGTGATCCTGGGGATCACGATGGTGACGGGCGCGGTGATCCTGGTGGTGAGTGTCCTCGTCGATCTTGTTTACGTGCTGCTCGATCCGCGCGTCTCCGTGGCAGGGTCGGCCAATGCCTGACCAGGGGGCAGCACTGCCGATGCCCGCCGCACCAGCCGCGACTCAGGAACCACTGGCCCAGGCCGAAACGCGAAAGCGCTCGAACATCTGGCAGCGCCTCAAGCAGAACAAACTCGCCGTCGGTGGCATTGTCGTGCTGGCGCTGTTCTACACGGCGGCGATCCTGCAACCGTGGATTTCGACGTACCCGTACGACCAGCTCACCTCCGGCATGCGCAACACACCGCCCTCCGCCGACCACTGGATGGGTACCGACCGCTCTGGCCGCGATGTTTTCTCGCGGCTGATCAAGGGCGGGCAGATCTCGCTCGCCGCCGGGTTCATGGCTGTGCTGATCGTGATGCTGATCGGGATCACGCTCGGCGCCCTGGCCGGGTTCTTCGGTGGCTGGGTCGACCAACTGGTGATGCGATTCACCGATATCCTGCTGGCGATTCCGCTGATCCTGCTGCTGATCACCGCAGCGTCGCTGTTCCGGCCGAGCCTGCAAACCACGATCGTCGTCATTGGCGTCTCGTCGTGGCCGGGCACGGCGCGGTTGGTCCGCGGCCAGTTCCTGGCGCTGAAGGGGCAGGAGTTCGTGACGGCGGCCCGGGCGATGGGCGCGAACCCGACCCGGATCATGATCCAGCACCTCTTTCCCAACACGCTGGCAATCATCATTGTGCAGTCCACGATCTGGCTCTCGTACGCAATCATCCTCGAGGCCAGCCTCAGCTACCTCGGACTAGGCGTGCAGATCCCGACTCCGTCCTGGGGGAACATGCTGCAGGATGGGCAACGCGAGCTGCTGTTCGGGGCGTGGTGGCTGACGTTGTTTCCGGGACTGGCAATCTTCCTGACGGTGTTGTCGTTCAACCTGCTCGGTGACGGCCTGCGCGACGCGATGGATCCCCGCCACCAGAAGCGGTAGGAATGAAGGATGACGGATAGGCGAACCCGGAACGCTCGCCTTTCCCCAACCATCAGCCCGAGGCTGCGAAGTCGCCCGCATGGTTATCCACCACATCGTCATCCCTCGCTCGCACGGGATGACGGTTATTGTGCATCTGAGCGCACAGGCGACACATATACAGCGAGGACCAATCGTCCATACAAATGTGCGGCGCATCCGATCAATCAGTCGCGGGCGGCGGTCGGCGTGGCGGGCGCGACGAGGCCCTTGCGGACGGCGACGCTGGCCGCGAGCGTGCGTTTGTTGACGCCCAGCTTGGCGAGGATATTACCGACGTGGGTCATGGCGGTGCGTGGGCTGATGAAGAGGGAGTCGGCGATTTCCTTGTCGCTCAGGCCCTGCGCCAGCAGGATGAGCACCTCCCGTTCACGGGGCGTCAAACCCAGTTCCTCGGCGGCGAGTTCGGAGGTGTCGACACCGGATTCCGCCTGTTCCCGGGCCAGCCGAAGATCTTCGGCGTCGGAAATCGCGCCAGCCAGCATGATCGCCTCGTCCACCGCGGTTTCAAGAGACTGCCGCTTCCCGGATTCGAACGCCGATTGGAAGCCAGCCTCTCCCAACTCGCCGTGCAGTTCGGTCAGCAACTCGTTGATCTCGAGCCGGCTGCGGTGGGTGATACCAATCTGATGCCCTTCTCGCATCGTCGACGTGCTGCCGATCAGGCGCGCGGCCGACTGGAAGCGCTTGTCGTGGGCGGCGGCGGCGGCCAGTGCATCGACGACATCGGCGAGGAGACGCCGCGATCCCATTTGCCGGAGGATCAGCAACGACTGTGTGAGCAACGCCATACCTGGCTTGAGCTGCCCCCGGCGGACCGCGACCTTGCCCTGGCCAAGCAGGATGCCAGCCTTGCCGAACTGGTCATCGACCTCCGTGGCGTACTCCATGCCCTCGCTGTACCAGCGCTCCGCCCCATCGGTGTCGCCGCGCAGGTAGGCCACCATCCCCAGGTTGCTGAGCGAGAGGGCGATACCACGCTTGTTGCCGATTTCGCGGCGGATCGCCAGCGCCTCACCGTGATAGGTATCCGAGAGGTCGTAGTCCTCTTCGAAGCAGGCGATGTCTCCGAGATTGCTCAGCGTATTGGGCAGGGCGATCGTGTCACCGATCTGGCGACGGATCGACAGGCTCCGTTCGAGGAGCACGCGGGCAGCGTCGAACTTGCCCTGGATCAGCTCCAGCAAGCC
>JALZMD010000074.1 GCA_030858375.1 Chloroflexota bacterium | reverse complement strand
CACCGGGAACGATCTCCCCGCCGTGCGGGATGGGCTGGTGAACAGTGACCAGTTTGGTGCCGTCCGGGAAGGTCGCCTCGACCTGGACCTCGTCGATCATCGCGGCGACGCCGGGCAGGACGTCGTCCACCGTGAGGATGTGCTTGCCCCAGGCCATCAGGTCGGCGACGGAGCGACCATCGCGGGCGCCTTCGACGATCTCGTGGCTAAGGATCGCCATCGCCTCCGGGTAGTTGAGTTTGAGGCCGCGTGCCTGGCGTTGCCGGGCGAGCTGGGCGGCGAGGTAGACAAGGAGTTTCTCCTGTTCACGCTGGGAGAGGTGCATGCGGATCCCCTGGTCGAGGCGAACGGTCGATGCCCGCAATAGTGATGCATCGAGCGGGTTCCGTGCATTGGGCACAAGGGACAAATGTGGTTGGTGCGAAAACGCGGGTCGACGATGTTGGGGAGGAATGGTGTGAATCGTGCTGTGAGCGGTGTCGTAGGGATTCTTGGCCGCGGCGCGGGCAATATTCGATCGGGGACTGATTGGGCCCGGCTCACACGGCATCCGATTCGATGCCGGGCATACCTGGGTCGTCCCATTACTTGGCCGCGGCGTATGCGCTTCCTGTTCACCCTGGTTCCGCATCAAGCGTGCTTGGCGCATTGGCTGCGCGGTAGGCGGCGTCGAGGATGCGGGTAGCAGCCAAACCATCGCCGATCGTCGCGCGAGGCGTGTCCTCGCCCCGCCAGCACGCGATGAAGGCCGCGATTTCGCGGACGAACCGGTCGCCGTCGGGAACGGCGACGTCAGCCCAGTCCCCACCCTTCGTGCAAGCCCGAAGGGTAAGATCGGCATAGTCGACGATCGCTGACCCACCCGTGCCGTGGACAGCAACCACCCATTCGCCGACCGGCGTGCGCCAACTGGATTCGAGCACGCCTAGCGCCCCCTCACTGGACTTGAGGATGATGGTGCCCGTATCCTCGACATCAAGGCTGGGGCCAAGGCCGGACTCGCAGCTACTGGTCAGGGCGTGGATGTGGACGGGGTCACCGACCAGGTAGCGGAAGAGATCGATCGAGTGGATGCTGGTGTCGGCCAGCACGCCGCCGCCGGCAATCTCCGGATTGGAGAACCAGGTCTGCTCGACACTGGCGAGGTGCCCGGCGAAGCGATTCCGGAACTCCCGGATAACGCCAAGCTCCCCGCCATCGATCATCGCCTTGAGCGCTTCGATATGGGGTTGGTAGCGATGACAGAACCCCATCGCGAACAGGGTACCGGTGCGTTCGACCGTTCGGGCCACGCGCTCGGCGTCACCGATGGTCGTGGCCAGCGGCTTTTCGCAAAGCACTCCAATCCCGGCATCGAGCGAGGCCACCGCCAGATCCGCGTGAAAGGCGGGTGGAGTGCAGATGCTGATGAGATCGACAGCGCCACTGGCGATCAGGTCCAACCCGCTGGCGTAGGCCTGGCCACCATGCTCGGCGACGGCGGATGCGAGGGTGTCCGGATTGGCGTCAGCGATAGCAGTCGGCGCAATGCCGTTCGCGGCCCAGGAGCTGAGGTGCGTTTTGCCGATGCCGCCGGCGCCGATGATACCGACGCGAGGGTTTGGTGCTGCCGTCATGGATAGGTCTCCGATGTCGCAGGGCGGTTGCTTTCAGGCGCTGGGCCAATAGGGCAGCCGGGCAAGCCTGGGAGCGTCGTTTGCGTGGCTCGTTCCACTCATCCGCTTGCGTTCCCCGATAGCCGCGGAACACGAGCAGGCGAGGCGCGGCACCAGACTGGCAATTCTAGGATGCAGTGAAGGATGCGAGATCGACGGTGGCCCGGGTTTCGCCGGAGCGAACCCCGGCGTGGAGGATGGCGAGCACCTCCAGCGTGTGCTCGGACGCCAGCGGGGAAACACCGGTTTGGGCCATCTTCACCACCTCACGCATGGTATTGGCGTAAAAGGCAAGGTGATCCACGACCTCGAACGAGGTGTGTCCATGTTCGCCGTAGGCGGTCATTTCGAAGACATAGGCCGCATCACGCAGTGTTTCGACGACGGCAGTCGGACCATCGCCGTAATCGATAACCACCACGTCACGGCCGTTGAACGCGTGGCGATGAACCGAGCGGGCGCCGGCGCCCACGATCGCGGAGAGCAATTCCACGGCGTGGACGCCGTAGTAGAACCAGTCGCCCGGGCCGACACTTACCACCGACGAGAGCGTGCCGATCCGCGCCAGTTCGGCCCGGGCTGGTTCCAGTTCGGCGGCGAAGCGGAGGGCTGAGCAACTGAGGAGTGGCGCCTGGGTGCGGTCGGCGATTTCGAACAATGCGACGGCGTCCGCGTAGTCGGTGGTCATCGGCTTGTCAATGAACACCGGCATTCCGGCTTCCAGGAAAGGCGTTGCCAACCGGGCGTGCGTTGCTCCGCCGCCAGTGTCGTCAACGATGAGTACGGCGTCGACCTGGTCCAGCATGTCGGTCGGATCAGTGGCGGTGGCGGCGATGCGATGCGTTGCGGCCAATCCGGCGACGCGCTCACCATCATCGCCCCAGACTGACACGATCCGGGCCCCATCGACCTGTGGCGGCTCGACTCCGGCACCGTTCAGGATGCGTGAGAATGCGTCGGCGTGCGACGTGTTAACGCCAATCAGTCCAAACCGAATCAAACCGGTCCTCCCCGCTGGAAGATGCCGTCGGCATCCAGTGTGCGACCATTTAGGCACATTGTGCCCTCTTCGCGGGTAACCGTCGACGCCGGTGCCGACGCGCTTGGGTCAGGCGGTTCCCCGGGCAATGCGCGGCCGCAACTTCAGGCCGTCGAGAACGGCGGTTAGGGCGGCGCTGATCACGAGGTCATCGTGACCGTCCCGGGTTGGAACGGACCAGCGGAGGACATTGCCGGGGCCGTTGAGGACTTCATAGGTGGTGGCGCGAAGCTGGGCATAGTAGTCGGCGGTGACTTCGTGGTCATGGCGAGCGACTCCGTTCGACACAAGGTCCGCCGCCGTACCTGACTCAACGTGGGGTGTGATGGGAGCGTCAGGATGACGGTTATCCGAGATGTCGGCGTATTCCTTGAAGCGGCCGGAGTCGATGAGGCCGAGAAAATCCCAGCCGAGGCGGCTCTTGCTGGTCGCGTTGAAGATGAACGGTTCGACCCGGACTGACGGGCCCGTGCCGCGATTCGTTTCCAGGGTGTTCTTGAGGAACGAGCTAAGCCCGGCGCCAACACCGGTCGCATCGACCACGACCCAACTCGCTTTCCACACGGTGCGAGCCAGATCGACCAGAGTGTCGTGGAGGGTGGTGTGTCGCACGCCCGTCCACACCCGGCGATCGACGACACGGTAGATCGGCAGGCCGTCGCCGCGTGCATCGAGATCGACCTCGACCACGGTCAGGGCGGTGCTGTCGCGCCGGGTGGGTGCGAAGAACGAGAGCTGCCCGCCGCCGTGCTCCTCCTCGCCGCCGACATCGATCAGCAAGGCGTAGCGGCGGCTAGGCCGGGCGCGATCGAGCCGGGGGTGGTCGCCCCGCATCTGAGCGATCCGGTATTCGGGGAAGAGGCCGCCGTCGCCGTCGAGTTCCTCCAGCTCGTACTCGGTTCGGATGAACGGATGCGCTGCGCCGAGTTGGGCGACCCGGGCCCGCACGCGGTCACCGTAGGCGGGAATATCCTCGGCGACCGTGGTCCACGGCACGAGCCAGACGCGCTGGCGGCCGTCGATCGATTCCAACTCGCGCAGGTACCGCATCTGGCGGGCGAGGAGGGTGGTTCCGCTCCAGACCGTGCCCA
>JALZMD010000072.1 GCA_030858375.1 Chloroflexota bacterium | reverse complement strand
CCGGGTTGCGCAATACCCTCGGCTGGGGTTGGCATCCGGAAACAGGTGAGCTGTGGGGAATGGACCAGGGGAGCGATTGGCGCGGCGACGATCAGCCGCCTGAAGAACTCAACAACATTGTCGAGGGCGGAAACTATGGCTGGGCATTGTGCTTCGGCGATGGCGAGACTGATGTCAACTGTCCGTACGTTCCAGCCGGTTCGACGCTCGATCAGAAATTTGAGCTTGCCGACGTTCCAGCCTTGAACTACCCTGTGCACAGTTCCCCGTTCAGCATGGTCTACTACGACGGCGACCAGCTCCCGGACGATTATCGAGGCGACGCCTTCGTGGCCATGCGTAGTTCATGGAACCGGGATCCGGTGACCGGCTACAAGATCGTGCATGTCCAGTTCGAAGACGGGCAGCCGGTCGCGATCGAGGACTACATCACGGGCTGGCTCGTCGAAGACGACGCGCCGCACTTTGGCCGCGTCGCGGGCCTGGCGGTGCCGCCTGACGACTCCATGCTGATCTCTGAAGATTCCAATGGCGTCATCTATCGCGTTACCTACACCGGCGACTGACCCGTCTCAACGAACGCGTAGGTGAGCGGTCGTCTTGCTGACCGCTCACGGAACGGAGCGCACGATGCAACCACTCCAGGTCCAGACCACGATCGACGATCCCATCGGCACACCCACCGATCCGCCTTTGAACGTCCCGACGGACCCGGACATCGGGCTGCCGATGGACGACCCGAATCCATTCCCCAATCCCGGCGATGATCCTGTGCGGGTCCCGAGCGACGTTCCGTTCGACCCGCCAATCCGGGACCCGGAACCGCTACCTCTCGGATCACCAATCAACGATCCACTTCCCGATATCCAGAATCCCCGGCCCGACGGATAGTCACTGAAGAGCGCGAAGTGAACTCGAAGGAACGGCCCGGCTATAAAGCCGGGCCGTTTTGGGGTCACCGAAGTCGATCGGCGCGGCATCACGTTCACACGGTCCACCCCCCGGGAATTGACGGATCCGGCGAACGCCGCCATAACGGTTCAAGCAGTGCCCGGTCGGGCACGCATCGCCCGGCACCGGGCGATGCGATCGACGTGGAATTCCAGGGAGACGACATGGGTGAACGGCTGGCGGGACGGGTATGCCTCATCACTGGCGGGAGTGGCGGGATTGGCGCGGCAACGGCTCGGCTTTTCTGGCAAGAAGGCGCGGCGGTTGCACTCGTCGACCTCGACGCCACCGCACTGGACGACACCGCGCGTGACATAAGCCCAACCGGGGAGCGGATCATCGTATTGGCCGCCAACCTGGTGGACGAAGGGGAAGCCGCCCGTGCCGTGCGGGAAACCGTGGATCGCTTCGGCAAGCTCGACGTGCTGGCCAACATCGCCGCGGTTCGTGTCTATGGTCCCGTTACGGACGCGACGAGCGAATCCTGGGATCACATCCTCGGGGTGAACCTCCGGGCAGTGGCGAACTGTTGCAAATACGCGATCCCGCACATGGCCGCGAGCGGCGGTGGCAGCATCGTCAACGTGTCGTCGGCCAACGCCAGTGTCGGGCGATCGGGGATGGCGCAGTACGACGCGTCCAAGGCCGCGCTGCTGGCGCTGACCCGGTCGATGGCGTGCGACCACGCGAAGCAAGGAATCCGGGTGAACACGGTGTCGCCCGGTCCGACCCTGACGCCGTTCCACGTCCGCAATCGTTCGGCCAAAACCGGCGAATCGCTCGAAGACGCTGAGGCCGCGATGCGTAGCGCGGGAGCCTCAAACACGTTGCTTGGCCGTCAGGCGGAACCGATCGAGATTGCCTACGCGATGCTCTTCCTGGCCGGCCCGGAATCGTCGTACGTGACCGGCGCCAACTTCGCGATCGACGGCGGGATCTCAGGCCTGCGGACTTGATCGAATCTGAAAATCACCAATCCGCTGTTAACCAGGCTGCGGTGACACAGGGCCCATTCTAGTGACGAAACAGGGGAATTCAATGCAAGAGGACACAATACGGCTCGGCGTGATTGGGACCGGACTGGCGGTGCAGCGGCTGCACTGGCCAGCGCTCGAACGGCTCACGGACGCGTTCAGGCTGACGGCCTTCGCGAATCACTCCCGGCCCAAGGCCGAGAACTTCGCCGGCTACGCCGGAATGTCGATGGATGACTACGCCGCGGACTATCACGACCTCCTCGAACGGTCCGATGTCGACGCCCTGCTCATTTCGTTGCCAATCCCCATGAATTTCCCGGTGACGAAGGCGGCCCTGGAAGCGGGCAAGCACGTCATCTGCGAAAAGCCGGCCGGTGTCAACGATGCAGAAGCGCGGAAATTCATCGAGCTGGTCGACCAGTATCCGGACCTGACGGTCCTGATCACCGAAAACTCCTTTTATCAGGACGTGGCCAGGCTGGCGCGCTCGCTGATCGACGGGGGTGCGCTGGGGCGAATCCACCTGGCATCGTGGCGAACCGTGAGTCAGTTGGTTCCCAAAGAGGGTCAGTTTTCCAGCACGCCGTGGCGACACGACCCTGGCTATGAAGGTGGTCCACACCTCGACGCCGGAGTTCATCACACGGCGATCATCCGCCTGCTTTGCGGCGACGTGGATCAGGTGTCCGGGGTCTCGCAGGATGCGAACACCACCCACGGCGGTCCATCCGATCTTTCGCTCAACCTCCGGTTCGTGAGCGGTGCGGTCGGCAACTACACTGCGTCGTACCCCGAATTGGCCGTTCCGAAGGAGCCGAACGACTTCCGGCTCTACGGCACGGACGGCGTCATGTCGTTCCGCTTCCGCGAACTAAGCGTGTACCGTCCGGACGAACCGCCTACAACCTACCGGACCGGGCAGTTCGATGGCGGGCACTTCAACGCCTTCCTCAACTTCGCCGAAGCGATCAGGTTGGGCGAGCCGGTGATCGGCACGGTGGCCCAGACGTACCGGAACATGCAGATCGTGCTCGACGGGCTGGAGGCGGTGGCGAACGGCGAGGTCCGGACGATCGACCCGTACCCATCCGAGCTTTCAGCCACCGCCCTGCCGCTTTGGTCGCCCAAGCGGACTGACCCGCTCTTCGACAACCCCGACTACGTAACGATCGAGCACGAGTAGGCGGAACTCCAACGCGCCAACATAAGCGTGTCAGGGTCCCATCACCAAACCTACCTCAGTGGTCTCTCATGATCATGGTACGGCGACCCAGACTGGAAGGGTGCTAACACCATCCCGTTTGCAGAGGACATCCCAGTTGCCAAGCAGCAAAAACCCTTCGAATGATGGTGCGTTCAACGACGATATACCGATGAATGCCGGCACCAACGCACATGAACAGGATGACGAGGCGGAGTTCGAGGCTAAACAGCCCTCGCCATTGGGACAGGAAGCACCTGAGATTATCGATGAGGCGTCGAAGATAGGGGCCAAGCGCCTGTATCGGCCGCTCGTCGGGGATGCCATTACGGCGTTCGCGGGTGGTATGAGTGTCTCGTTCGGCGCAATCGCCATGATCATGGCCGCGGCAGCCGTTGGAGGCGGCGTCGACTCTCCTTCAATCGCGCTTCTCGTTGGGTCGCTGGTTTTTCCGGTCGGTTTTATCATCCTGCTCGTGGGCAAGACAGAGTTGTTCACCGAGAATTTCCTGCTCCCCGTCGCCGCAGTCATCAAGGGACGTGGGAACATCCGCCAGCTTGGATCGCTTTGGGCAGTTACCCTCTCCTTCAATCTCCTGGGTTGCCTGACTTTCGCCTTCCTCATTTCACGCGAACAGGTGCTCGCTCCAGAACCCGTCGAAGAAATGATCGCACTTGCTACGCATAGCATTGATTACAATTTGGGAACGGCATTCGTCAAAGCAGTGTTCGCGGGCTGGCTGATGACGACGCTCACCTGGCTGCTTGTAGCCGCCGTAGGATTTGGGCCTCGCATCGCCGTGATTTGGGCCATAGGGGCATTGATCGTGCTCGGGCAGTTCAACCACGTCGTTATCTCGGCGGCCGAAATCTTTATGGCGATGTTCCTGGGCGGGGACATTTCCATAGATGAGTGGATCACACGCAGCTTCCTGCCTGCACTGGCGGGAAATCTCGTCGGCGGCCTCGTCTTCGAGACACTCCTGCAATACGTACAGTCGCTTTTCCACGATCCGGATGAGCACAATGCTTCCTGAACACTGGGCTCAACCGTGACTCACCTCCGTGACATTGTCCTGACGCTCACCGGAGCAGACCCGCTGTTCCACGATCTGGACAACAACACGATCGAGCGAGTTCAGGCGTAGCCTCAGGCACCAGCAGAAATGAGCAACGGCCACCCGTGGCATGTGGCCGTTCACTTCGCGAACGGAATCTTCCGGGTCCGGGCTAAAGCGGGGTACCAGCACCCTAGTACTACAACGGCACTTTGTTTGATAGACTGGCGCCTCCGATGAACTTGGAGGTTGCTCGTGATCCACCCGGAACCGACCCCACTCGCCCAGATTGGTGACGGGCATGATGCGCTGGCCGCGCTACATGCGCGGATCGCCTCGCGCTTCGCACGACCGGAAGTGCGGGACCGGGCGGGCCGCTACCTCGCCGGCTTGCTCGGACCGGTCGCGCGCCGCAACGGCTGGCACCTGGCCGAACAGCTCGGCGAGCGGACCCCGGACGGCGTGCAGCGGTTGCTGCGGACCGCCCGCTGGGACGCCGACGCCGTGCGCGACGACCTGCGGACCTATGTCGTCGCGCACCTGGGGGATGCCGCTGCCGTGCTCGTCATCGACGAAACCGGATTCCTCAAGAAGGGGACCAAGTCAGCCGGGGTCGCCCGGCAATAC
>JALZMD010000056.1 GCA_030858375.1 Chloroflexota bacterium | reverse complement strand
ACTCATCGGACTCGGCATCATGGGGAAGCCGATGGCGAGAAACCTCGTCAAGGCCGGATACACGCTGGTGGTTCACAACCGCAGCCGGGGCGCGGTCGATGAACTGGTGGCCGAGTCGGACGCGATCACCGCCGCAAACACACCACGAGAGGTAGCCGAACAGGTCAAGACCATCGTCACTATGCTGCCTGACTCCCCGGATGTGGACGCGGTGGTATTCGGCGACGATGGTTTGCTGGAGGCGATGGGCTCAGGAAGCCTTCTCGTCGACATGAGCACCATCGCCCCGGCAACGGCTATCGCGGTGAGCGAGGCGCTCGCCGCCCGAGGAGCCGCCGCCCTCGATGCGCCGGTGAGCGGTGGCGACAAGGGCGCCATCGCGGGAACGCTCAGCATCATGGTCGGTGGCGAGGAAGCCGACTTCGAGCGAGCCAAGCCGATCTTCGAGGCGGTCGGCAAGACCATCGTGCATGTGGGCGCCTCGGGAGCCGGGCAGACGGTCAAGGCGTGCAACCAGGTGGTCGTGGCGCTCAACTACGCCGCGGTCAGCGAGGCGCTCGTCCTCGGCTCGAAGGCAGGTGTCGATCCCGAGAAGATCATTGAAGTGCTGAATGGTGGACTCGCCGCAAGCCGCGTGCTCGAAATGCGCGGCCCGACCATGGTCCAGCACAACTTCGAGCCGGGCTTCCGGGTGAACCTGCATCGGAAGGATCTTGGCATCGCCATGGCGACAGCCAAGGAAAATGACGTGCCGCTGCCGGTCACGGCGCTGATCAGCCAGTTGTTCGACGCGCTGGCCACGAATGGCCGAGGGGAGCTCGATCACTCCGCGCTCCTGACGCTGTTCGAGGACCTCGCTCAACACAAGGTCGGAGATTAACAATCAGACGTTGAGGACAGCGGCTACTGGCCAGCCAGACGCGCCACCACCGGCGCCAGCTTCTCCATGTAGCCTTCAACAACGACGTAGTACGAGATGCCAAAGAGTTCCCTGCGGCGTTGAAGCGTCTCGCCCATCTCATCGATCGTGCCGATCAGCAGGTGCGGTGAATCCAGGACATCGTCGCCGCTGACGCCCAACCCGGTGGCGAGGCGATCCGCCGCTGCATGGCGATCGTCCGTCACGACAACGTCACTCACCATGATCGTCAGTTCCAGCTCGTCGAAACGGTCGCCCGCGGCCTCGCGCACCCAGCTCACCTTCCGGATGGCGGAGGCCGCGGTCATGTCGGCGTTATCCTTCGATCCGTCCGGGAGCGCGCGCGTGGTCAGCCCGACGATGTCGGCCTCCTGCCCGGCGACGGTGAGGATACGCTTGCTCCCACCGCCGATGACGATGGGTGGCCAGGGCTGCTGGACGGGTTTCGGTGGCATCACCAGATTCGTGGTCGTGTAATGCTCCCCCCCAAACGTCACGGAATCCTCGACAAACGCCCGCTTCATCAGATGAACAGCCTCGACCATCCGATCGATACGCACGCCGGGCGGATCGAACGGGATGCCGGTTTGCTCGTACTCCTCCCGCAGCCAGCCAGCCCCGATGCCAATCTCCAGCCGGCCCGCCGAAAGCACATCGATCGTCGCCATCGCCTTGGCTAACACGGCAGGATGGCGAAAGTCGTTGTCCATGACCATGCTTCCCAGCCGAAGCGTCTCTGTGGCAGTGGCCGCCGCGCCGAGCGCCGCGATGGGATCGAGTCCCCGGACAAAGTGATCGAGCACCAGGAATGTGGAGTAGCCGGCATCCTCGACGCGGCGCAGCGTCGTCAGCCATGCATCACGCGGCCCCATGCCCCGGCCCTGAACGCCAAATCGAAACCTGCGAGCGTGCGCCATCCTGACTACTCCTTCTCGCGCCAGCGCTCGTACTCGGCCAGCGTCGCCTCATTGGGAGGGTACGTTCCGGGGAGCGCTGCTCCGTTTTCGACCTTTTCGAGAATGAACCGTTCCAGGTTCTCCTGTTCGGCTGCCGGCCCGGCGATCTCATCGGCGAAATGCCGCGGGATGACAACGACGCCTTCCTCGTCACCGACGATAATGTCACCAGGAAACACCGGCACACCCGCGCATGCGATCGGAACGTTGATGTCGACGGCGTGATGCACGGTCAGGTTGAGCGAGGCAGAACGTCCCTTGATGAAGACGGGGAACGGTTGTTTGGCGATGTCCTGGGAATCTCGCATCGCGCCATCGGTCACGACCCCGGCCACGCCACGCATTCGCATCCTCGTCGCGAGGATATTGCCGCCCGATGCTGCCCGGACATCGCCACGGCAATCCTGCACCAGCACCTGCCCCGGACCCACCATCTCGACGACCTTGCGTTGGGGATTTTCCGGATCGCGGAAGATGTCCAACGTATCGAGGTCCTCGCGCATCGGGATGTTGCGCAACGTGACCGCCTCGCCCACGAACTGGCAATGCGTTGGATTCAGCGGGGCGAGGCCGTTCAGGAACACGTTGCGGAGCCCGCGTTGAAACAACTGCGTCGTGATGGTCGCGGTGCTGGCCCGCCGCAACAGATCGAACGTCTCGAGTCGTAGCGGAGAGTATTGAGACATGCAATGCTCCTCAAGCCTGTTTACGGACACGCTAATATCTGGCAGCATATCGACGACGGGCCGAACTGTAAACAGAACGGCCAATCACGGTGGTGTTGACACGTTCCGACCCATGGTGTTTGATGATTGGTATCGACATCAGCGATGTATGCGGTTGGGACTCTCGGCTCCGGGGCAATGCGTATTGGCGTTGTACCTGGTTCAGCACAAGAGTTCCACCCCGAGCTAGCGATCAGGAGAAGTTCGCAATGGCAAAGTCCGATCTTCGGCGTCTCGAAGCCCTCATGCGCGAAGCGAAAGCGCGTAACTACTCACGGCGTACCATCGTGACACGAGCCGCGGCGCTCGGCATTGCCCTCCCGGCATCAGGCGTATTGCCTGGCCTTGCTGGCGTCGCCAGCGCGCAGGATGCAGATGCGTCTGGCAGGATTGTGCTCGCGATGACGGTCGAGCCCGACTCTCTCGAGAACTGGCGCGCCTACAGCACCGATGGCCACCCGGTCCTCCGCAACATCCAGGAAGCGCTGCTCAACCGTGACCCGGGGACAAACGAGCTTGTCGGCGAGTTGGCCACCAGCTGGGAGCAGACCGACGACGTCACCTGGCGCTTCCAGCTTCGTGAAGGCGTCAGCTTCCACAACGGCGAAGCGTTCAACGCCGAGGTTGCCGCATTCGGCATCAATTACACCTGGTCGCCTGAGAACAATTTCCAGATTTACCAGTACGTCGGACCGGACATGACCGCCACCGCCGTCGACGAGTACACCCTCGACATCGTCACGGAAGCGCCTGATCCGATTCTTCCCTCACGCCTCTACTTCTCACCGCTTCCCAGCATGCGCCAGGTTCAGGAGGAGCCGGACACACTGCCAGACAACCCAATTGGCACCGGCCCGTATATCTTCCGCGAGTGGAATCGTGGTCAGTACATCCTCATGGAAGTAAATCCGGACTGGTGGGGGCACACCGCCGACGACGCGCTCGGCCAGGCAACCATCCAGGAGGCGGAGTTCGTCTTCCGGGAAGAGTCCGCCGTTCGCGCCGCGATGGTGACGACGGGAGAGGCGCAATTCGCCCGGTTCCTCTCGCCTGAGGATTGCGCCACAACACCACAATGCCTCACGGCGTCGAGTGTCGAAACCATCTTCCTGCGCATGGACACGATGCATGTTGCCATGAGCGACATCCGGATCCGGCAAGCCATCGGCTTGGCGGTGGACAAGCAGGCCATCGCCGATCAATTGTTTGGCGGCGGCGAACCGGCGTCTCAACTTGTGGGCGAGTCAGCGACGGGCTACAACGAGGAGCTGGAGCCATATCCCTACGACCTGGAGCAGGCGACCGCGCTTGTTGAAGAAGCCGCCGCGGACGGTGTCCCTGTCGATGCCCCCATTAACGTCGTCACCCGTCAGGGCATTTACCTCAGGAACGACGAATTCGCCGAGTATGTGGCAAACCAGCTCAATCAGATCGGGCTCAATGCCTCCAGTGAAGTGATTGAGATCGCGCAATACAACGAGCAGTTCGACCTCAACTACAGCGATGTTCCCGATGATCGTGGCTGGATTGCCACGAACCCGCACGGTAACGAGATCATGGATGTCAGCAGCACGGCGCAGGCGTACTACAGCTGCGACGGCGGTTCCTCCACGTACTGCAATCCCGAGGTGGACGAAGCCCTGGATGCCGCGATTCCGCTCACGGGCGAGGAGCGAGAAGAGGCATTGGCTGAAGTCACCCGGCTGTACTACGAGGATTATGGGTCGATCCCCATCATCCACATGCCGCTGAATTACGGTCTGGCGGAAAACGTGGCGTGGGAGCCTCGGCTCGACGGATTCATTCTCCTCAAGGAGATGCAACTCTCGTAGAGAGGCGCAGACGAGCAGAACAGACCCGGCGTGGTTCCTGTCGAGGCATTAGCAATCACGCCGGTCACTGTGGGTCCATTCAAGCCAGGAGGATGACGCCATCGCTCGTTACCTGATCCGACGCCTGCTGCATTCCTTCATCATCCTGTTCGGTCTGGTCATCGTCGTGTTCTTCGTGACGCACATGCTGGGCGATCCCGCCCGCCTGATGCTTCGACCGGAGGCGACTGAGGAGCAGGTGCAGGCGTTGCGGGACACCCTGGGCCTTAACGACCCGATCCACGTGCAGTTTGGCCGGTACATGGGTAATCTCCTGCAGGGCGATTTTGGCGATTCGATCTGGCAGCGCGTGCCGGCACTCCCAATCGTCCTCGACCGGATACCGGCGACGCTCTATCTCGCTGGAGTCACCCTCCTGCTCTCTGTCCCTCTCGCGATTCTTCTGGGCATCGTCTCCGCCGTGCGACCGCGGTCCGTTGCCGACCGCTTGGTGACCGTGTTCTCGCTCGGTGGCGTGTCGACCGCCGACTTCTGGTTGGGCCTGATGCTGATCCTGCTGTTCGCAGTGCAGCTCCGCTGGTTGCCGACCTCGGGATATGGCGGCCTGGATTACGTGATCCTGCCAGCGGTGGCGCTGGCGGTGCGCCCCATGGGCCGGATCAGCCAGGTCGTGCGCAGCGCCATGCTCGACGAGATGTCCAAGCCATACATGGTCACCGCGAGATCCAAGGGGTTGAAGGAGCGGGTGGTCGTGTTCCGCCACGCCCTCAAGAACGCATTCATCCCCGTCGTGACGCTCGCCGGTGATGAGGCATCAGTCATCCTGAACGGAGCGGTCGTGATCGAGACGCTCTTCGGCTGGCCAGGGGTCGGCGTCCTGCTCATCCAGGCGATTGAGCGGCGGGACCTTCCATTGATCGAGGCGTCGGTGATGACGATCGCGGTGATGATCGTCACCGCCAACCTGATTGTCGATCTGGCCTATACGCTCCTCGATCCGCGAGTGCGATACACATGAGCAATGCAAGCAATGCCGCCGCCACTCCCGGGCTGGCGCCATCCAATTCGGATTCCGGCCAACGGCCCCGCACCAGCAACCTGCGGCTCTATTCTCGCGCCCTGCTCCGCGAGAAACCGACGCTGCTTGCGGTGATCTTTCTCTTGGCGCTCATCTTCGCCGCCATATTCGCTCCGCTGGTCGTGCCACACGAACCTGAGGCGCAGAGCCTGATGCTCCGCAACATGCCCCCTATGACCGACGCCGAGGCCGATGGAGCTTTGCCCCATGTCCTCGGCAACGATCAGCTCGGCCGCGACCTGGTGAGCCGCCTCATTTACGGAGCCCGTATCTCGCTGGCGGTGGGTGTTGCTGGAGCGGTGTTCTCGGGACTTGTCGGCGTCACGCTGGGACTGATCGCGGGATACTACCGGGGTATCGTCGACGACATCATCATGCGATTGGTCGACACGCAGATGGGGTTTCCGTCGCTCATGACCGCCCTGCTGGTGCTCTACGTCCTTGGCCCCGGCGTCTGGAAGGTCATTCTCGTCCTGGCGGTGACCCGATGGATGGTCTTTGCGCGCGTCACCCGCGGCCTCGTCCTATCGTTGAGGGAAGAGGTGTTCGTCGACGCTGCCCGGACGACTGGATGCTCGGACCGGCGAATCCTTTTCCGGCACATCCTGCCGAACCTCTTGTCGCCACTGATCGTGCTCGTCACCCTTGAGGTCGCCACGATGATGCTGACGGAAGCGTCATTGAGCTTCCTGGGGCTCGGCATTCAGCCTCCGCAATCGGCCTGGGGTCTTATGCTGGCGCAGGGT
>JALZMD010000050.1 GCA_030858375.1 Chloroflexota bacterium | reverse complement strand
CCAAGCCATCGATTTCTTCCAGCCAGAACCCCAGCGAGCCCTCGATCACATCCAGCGCGAAGGCGATGCCAGCGCCCATCGCGATGCTCACGGCGACGACGGCCCAGCGCCAGGCCGGAGCCGACAGGCTGACCGAATCGCGGAACCAGAGTCCGAAGGCGAGCACCATTGGCATCAGCACGACCAGTTTGAAGGCTTTCTCAGCGATGTTGTTGGCGGCCATTTCGTAGAGGTAGGAGCCGGGCCGGGCGAGCCAGATCGAGAGCCGGCCGTCGCGGATTTCCCCCGCCAGGAACGTCGATAGCCAGGACGAGGTCAGCATCGAGACCACGCCCAGCAGCACGAAGTAGCTGGTGAGGTATGCCGAATCGACCGGCAGTTCCGCCCCGCTGGCGATCGCCGCCCGCCAGATCAGCACCGAGAGCAGGGGACCGAGCACGACGCTGAGCATGAAGAAGACGAAGTCGCCCCGGTAGGCGAGCGACATTGACATGTTGATCGCGATCATCCGGCGCAGGAGCCGGCCGATTTCCGGGTACGTCATCGGGTCGCCCCGGTTTCCGCCGCGTCGAAGCCGCCCGCGAACAGGTTGCGGATGATTTCCTCGACATCGGCATCGGCGACGCTGAGATCGAGCAGCGGTCCCAGCCGGGGGAGCTGTTCGAGGGTCTCGCCGAGCCCATCGCGCGTCACCTCCAGCGAGAGCACGTGGCCACTTTCAGCATCGCCGTCATGCGCCGTCACGGTTACGTCATCGCCGAGGAAAGTGGCATCGACCGGGCCGCCGTAGGTGGCCGTCACGAGCTTGCGCGGCTGGACGCTGCGGACGAGGTCGGCGAGGGCGCCATCGAAGGCGAGGCGGCCGTGGTCGACGATCATGACCCGCCGGCAGAGGGCCTCGATGTCGTCCATGTCGTGGCTGGTGATCAGGATCGTGGTGCCGCGGGTCCCGTTGACCTCGGCGAGGAAGGCGCGGACCCGGGCCTTGGCCACCACATCGAGGCCGATGGTGGGTTCGTCGAGGAAGAGCACGTCCGGCCGGTGCAGCAGGGCGGCAACCAGTTCCATCTTCATCCGTTCGCCGAGCGAGAGCTTGCGGACCGGGATCCGGAGCAGATCGCCGACATCGAGCATCGATACCAGCTCGTCGACGCTCTCGGTGAAGGCCGCATCGGACAGCCCGTACATCTCCTTGTGCAGCAGCAGCGATTCCATGGCCGGGACATCCCACCAGAGCATCGACTTCTGGCCCATGACGAGGGCAATCCGCCGGAGGTATTCGACCTCGCGGTCGAACGGTTGGTGGCCGAGCACGGTAATCTCGCCGCTGGTGGGGTAGAGCAGGCCGGTCAGCATCTTCAGCGTCGTCGTCTTGCCGGCGCCATTGGGGCCGAGCAGGCCGACGATCTCGCCGCGCGGGATCACGAAGCTTACCTGGTCGACGGCGAGCCGGGTTTCCGTCTTCCGGCGCAAGACGCTACGGAAGGCGCCGAGGAGGCCGGGCACCTGCTGGTGGAAGGTATAGGTTTTGGTGAGGTCCGTCGCGCGGATTGCCACATCCGCACGACGTGCGTCAGGCACAAGGGTGCCCGGCAACGTCTGCTCAATCATGGCCACATGTTCTCGCTTACCGAAATGGATTCGGATTGAACCTGATCTGGCTGCAGTGCGCGTTCGGCGGGGCACGCGGCGGATTCCACCGGACTGGCAGGCGCCAGCGGGCGGTGATCAGGTCGGTTAGGCGTTCCTAGTGGGTGCGATTACGGCAGGTTGTTGCCATGTGCTTCCTCGAATCGGGGCGAATGTCGAAGCGACATGGTAGCACAGGCTCGCGGGATATCGCGCCAAAGAATCGACAAGGCCGAAAATTGACAATGCTTCTGCAGCTCAGGCTGAATGCGTCATTGTATATCTACTCGTACCCCACCACGCACATTGAGCGCTTCGTCACACCAAGGCAGTCATGTTGAGCGTAGGGAAACATCCCGGCCCTGCCGGATACGCTGGATACGGCAGGGCCGGTACACGAGCAACCCATTAATCGATACCGCCTTCGGCGGTAGATGTCGCGCCGCCGCCTCGCACGCTCGGAATGACGAAGATACGGTGCCCCACTTCTGAGTAACCATCAGAACCCCTGCAGGAATGGGAAACCTCGGGATCGTCACTGGCTCGAAAGCCAGGATAGGATAGCCGGGGGAGTTGCTCTACTTCTATCGAGGCCATCCAGGCGCCGTTCCTACCTGCCAGTGGGGTCTACGGGTCGCTGGTGTCTAGGGGATCGTCGTTGAGGATGGTGGCGAGGCAGGCGAGGGGTTCGCGGGCGAAGGGGTGGGCAGGGTCGTTGGCGGCTTCGAGGGAGCGGAGCCAGACCAGAGCACGGGTGACCTTGGCAAACTGGCAGGCGAGATCAGCCGTGGCGACGAGGTCGCAGTGGGAGGCAAGGTCGGTGAAAGCTCCCAGGTAGGCGTCGCGGACGCGGAGGACGGCCGGGTCGGTGGCGTTGACCTTCAGTTGGAACCGGACGAACCCAAGCGCGACGAGCAGGCTGGCGAACGGGTGTGCGATCACCGCGTCGCCCCAGTCGGCGAAGGCAAGCTGGAGCGGCGGGCCAGGGGCGGTGACGAAGATGTTCTTCGCGTGGAGGTCATGGTGGTTGATGCTCGGCACGGCCGGGACGATAGCGAGTGCATCGTACCAGCCCACATAGGTATCCCGGTGGGCGGCAATCCGGCGCAGGGTGTCGATGAGGGCCGGGCCGCTGGCTAATTCGCCCAGGGTGGGGCCGCCATTAGGCAGCAGGAGCCAGCCGCGGTTGCGGTCGATTGGGATTGGGTCAAGGACCAGGTTTGGCGCCGCGCTGGCGAGAAGCCCGTAGAGGCCGACTTCGAAGACGGTGGCCGGGGCGGGGGCCTTGAACCAGACGGGGCCGTGGGCGGTGGGGAT
>JALZMD010000035.1 GCA_030858375.1 Chloroflexota bacterium | reverse complement strand
TGTCCATGCTGGTGGGCCATCGTCAAGGCGGCGCTCACCACCACGGTGTGGAGCGTGGGCCGCAGCGCCCACCCGATCACCGCCCGGGTAGCCAGGTCGAGTACGACGGCCAGGTAGAGCCAACCCTCCCGGGTCGGGAGATAGGTGATGTCGCCGACCGCCACGGCGCCCGGACGGGCACTGTGGAAGGACCGTTGGCCATCGATCCCAAGGCACTGGTTGGTGATGTGAGCGGTCCGGGCCGGCGGGTCTCGGCGCGTTGTCCGTTTCCAGGCGCGTCGCCGCCGTGCCACCAGCCCCTGCTCGGCCATGATCCGGTGAACCACCCCGGGTGAGCACCGGATCCCGTTCTGGGCCAGCAACTGCCGCATCGGTCGGCGCCCCACCCGTTCATGGGCGGCGGCGCACTGGGTCACGATCGCGACGGTCAGCTGCAAATGGCGCTGGGTGCGGGCAGGCGGCGGAGCCATCTGGCGCACCTTCCAGCGATAGTAACTGGCCCGGTTGAGCTCCAGCACCCGGCACATCATCGTCACGGGATACGTCCCCGCCTCCTTCGCCACCAGGTCATAGCCATCGTCTACGGATGGACCTTTTTGGCGAAGAAGGCGGAGGCTTTTCCCAGAAACTCGTTCTCCCGCTCCAGCTCGGCGATTCGCCGCAGCGCGGCCTGGTGGGTGACTGCGTCGACCGGCTCCGTGGTCCCGCGCGGCATCGCAGCGGTCGCCTGCCGGTCCCGGTCGGTATACACCCAGCCCCAGAGCGTGTGCTGCGGAATCCCCAGCTCGATCGCGACCGCCTTGACGGCGTGGCCAGCCGTGACGAGCGCCACCGCCTCGCGCCTGAACTCGTCCGCGTAGTGTCGACCCATGGGTACGCACCTCCTCGTGGCAGCCATTTGGGCCGCTCGGTGTCTCACCTTCATGGTACACATCAGGGTGGGGAAAGTTCCCCGCCCTTTTTTCGTGTCAGATGGGCGGTTTTCTCAATGAACAGTGCGTCGTTGACCGCCATAGGTCAGGTCCATGGCAAACCACGGTGAAACTCAAGAGAGAACATCGTTACGCCCCATGTTTTCGTGCCCCAAACCAAGCAAAATGATCGGATTATTTGGTATAATAAGTTATTAGGCTCACGCCTTATCCCATCACTCAGGAGCTAATGACTGTGGAAAGAGGAAACGTTCGCGTTGCCAGCATCGAAACCGAGATGCGGCAATCGTACCTGGACTACGCGATGAGCGTCATCGTACAACGGGCTCTCCCCGATGCACGTGACGGATTCAAACCGGTGCACCGGCGGGTGCTCTATGCCATGCACCAGATGGGTATGCGGTCGAATACCCGCTACCGCAAGAGCGCCGGTATCGTCGGGGAGGTCATCAAGAACTGGCACCCACACAGCGACACGGCCGCGTACGACACCCTGGTCCGGATGGCCCAAAGCTTCAGCTTGCGCTACCCGCTGGTCGATGGCCAGGGAAATTTCGGGTCGGTCGATGGCGACAAGGCCGCCGCGATGCGGTACACCGAAGCCAAGATGGCCGCGATCGCTGACGAACTGCTGGCGGACATCGACAAGGAAACGGTCGACGAGTACCCCAACTATGACGCGTCGATGATGCAGCCGACGGTGCTGCCGGCTCGGCTCCCGAACCTGCTGATCAACGGCAGTTCTGGCATCGCGGTCGGTATGGCGACCAACATACCGCCTCACAACCTGAATGAAATTTGTGACGCGATCGTCACGTTGCTCGACGATCCTGATACCACCGTGGAACAACTCATTGAGATCGTCCCCGGTCCGGATTTTCCTACCGGTGGAACCATCGTCGGCCGCGAGGGCATCCAGGCCGCCTACGCCACCGGGCGTGGCCGGGTCGTTATCCGCGCCAAGGCGTTCGTCGAAGAGCAGGATCGCGGGAATCGCTACCAGATCGTGGTCACCGAACTCCCGTACCAGGTGAACAAGGCCCTGCTGCTCGAACGCATTGCCGAGCAGGTTCGCGACGGTAAGCTGGATGGCATCAGCAACCTCCGGGACGAGTCGGATCGCTCCGGTATGCGTATGGTGATCGAGCTCAAGCGAGACGCCCAGCCGCGCAAGGTCCTGTTCAATCTTTACAAGCACTCCGCCCTGCAACAGACGTTCGGTATCAATATGCTCGCGCTGGTCGAACGCGGAACGCAACCCCGTGTACTTACGCTCAAGCGTGCACTCCAGGAATACATCGGCCATCGGCAGGAAGTGCTTACCCGCCGAACGGAATATGAACTCGAACGCGCCAGGCGCCGCGCGCATGTGCTCGAAGGACTCAAGATCGCTCTCGACAACATCGAGGCCGTGATCGCCACGATCCGGCGCTCCCGTTCGACCGACAGCGCACGGCGCAACCTGCGTACTGAGTTCACCCTTTCCGAGATCCAGGCCAATGCCATCCTCGACATGCGACTTGCCCGGCTCGCCGCACTGGAACGTCAGCGCATCGAGGCGGAATACAAGGAAGTCCTCGAAACGATTGCCTACCTCGAAGGCCTGCTGCAGGATCCGGAACTGATCCGGGGCCTCATCCGCGATGACATCGCCGAACTCAAGGAAAAGTACGGCGACGCCCGCCGCACGACCTTCATCGAAGGTACGGGCGCGATGACCGAGGAAGACCTCATTCCCGAGGTCGATGTCCTCGTCACCGTCACCACCAAGGGCTACGTCAAGCGCCTGCCGCACGACACCTACCGCACCCAGATTCGCGGCGGTAAGGGCGTCACCGGCGTGACGATGCGCGATCAGGATGTGCCATTGCACATGATTTCCGCGAACACGCATGATTACCTACTGGTGTTCACCAACCGTGGCAAGTGTTACCAGATCAAGGTTCACGAGTTGCCAGATGCCAGCCGCCAGGCCAAGGGCATTCCGATCGTCAACGTCATCAGCATGCAGCCTGACGAAACCGTGACGACGCTCCTGCCGGTCCGTGACTATTCGGAGGCCAACTACCTCTTCTTCACGACCCGGCTCGGGCGTGTGAAGCGGGTGAACCTGGATCAATTCAAGTCGGTTCGTTCGAATGGCTTGATCGCGATCAGTCTCGACGACCACGATGAACTCGCCTGGGTCCGGATGACCAGTGGTGAGGATCATGTCGTGCTGGTCAGCACCAACGGCCAGGCCATCAGGTTCGATGAGAATGATGTGCGGCCAATGGGCCGGCCGGCTGCTGGCGTCAACGGTATTCGGCTCGGTCCCCAGGACAAGGTCATCGCCTTCGAAGTGGTCGAACCCGATCGGGACATGCTGGTCGTCGCGGCGCGCGGTCTCGGCAAGCGCACCAGTCTCGATCAGTACCGGAGCCAGGGGCGGGGCGGCAAAGGTATCCAGGCCATGAAGCTGACGGAACGGACGGGCAAGATCGTCGCCGCTGCGATGGTCTCCCCCGAAGATGGCGTGGTGCTCATGAACAATAAGGGCATCACGATCAAGATCGCCGCCGACACGATCTCCCGGATCGGCCGCACCACACAGGGCGTGACTCTGATGCGCGTCGGTCCCAGCGAGGAAGTGGTATCGATGACGGTGATCCAGCCGAGCAATCCCGCCAGCACGGCGCATCTCAACGAGCTCGAACTCGCCGAAGGCGGTGCACTCCCCGAGAAGTAAGCCTATGTCTCGAGTTGCAGCGAGGAACGGCCAGGCACCTCTGCCTGGCCGTTCTTCGTCGAACCACACCTCTCAGCGCGAGTGACCTCGAACCCCCGGGCCGATTGCCCAGACTGTCGTCATTAATCCTTGGTAGCGGCAGAGCCTATCTCTGCCGCTACCAAGATCGAGCTGAACTCGTCCGCTGCAACGAACAGACAGTCCGCATTGGACAGTCGCTAAAGGTGTGGCGAACCCTGTGTTTGGGCGAGCCGGGTGACTTGCCGCGTCCAGACGCTCAACATTGGCACAACGATCGCGAGGATTAACGTTGCCACAACGATCGCGAAGAACAGGACCTTGGCCATGCTTCCAGCGCCAGTTGGAAAGAGCGACTCATTTCGGAACACGGTCAAGAGCACAAACTCAAGGCCAATCGCGGCGGGAGCGATCAGAGCCGGGTACGCCGCGGGAAGAACAGACG
This sequence comes from Chloroflexota bacterium, assembly GCA_030858375.1. Classification (GTDB taxonomy): domain Bacteria; phylum Chloroflexota; class Chloroflexia; order Thermomicrobiales; family UBA6265; genus JACCYX01. The sequence goes on along the minus strand of JALZMD010000035.1, from coordinate 11,424 downwards.
CCAAAACAGTCAGCAGGCCGCTCACGAAAAAAATGGCGGTTGCCAGCAAAAGCGCACTTGGCAGGTTCACGAGGTCGGATTGCCCTGCCAGTAGCGGCACCATCATCGCCGCCGGTAGGAACATAATGCCGGAGTATTCAGGATCTTCCTGCGACAGTACGGCGCACGCCAAAGCGAGCACGAGCAACAGACCGATGACGGCTATGGTGGCGATCGCTGGCGCCAGAAGCGTCCCATTCCCGCCATCCACAAACGGCACCCGCACCACGATTTGGCGTATCACAAGCACGGGAAAGATCATGGCCATGGTTGCAACGTTAAGGATTGCGGCTCGCTGCCGGGGAAGATGGACCGAATGCTGTGACATTAGCGCCAGGACCACACTCGGGATGAATAGTCCCGCCGCCCACACCGGAACGCCGAAGGGCGTGAACGTGCCCAGCGCGAGCACGGCAATTGCTGATAAGGCCATCAGCAGGTTCGGCAACGCCTGCTCGAGGATGAGCCTTGGTGCCGGCATGATCGGCGGTGACCACGACCACGCGCGTGCACGGCGTTCGCGCGGCGCCGATCGTGGAACTGGCTCCGAACGCATCGAGACGGCTGTGACGACATCATCCCTCACCGCCGCACTGGCCCACCGCGGAGATCGCCTGGATAAACCATCCGGCTTCCGGGACGCCGCCGCTACCGGAGGCCGGCGGGCCGGTCGTTCGACGTAAAGCGGCGCTTCCTCAACGAACACCTGTCCGGGAAGATCGGGGAGCTGCATGCGTCGTGCGGTGGGTGCGGGGATGCGGGTAACCATGCCGGCGGGGTAACTCTCCTCACGAGGAGTGAACAAGCGCGGTGACACGGACTGTTGTCCGCACCCGTTGACGGAACGAACTTATGCCGTCGATTCCGCACAATCGTAACATGTCGAGGGTTCGCGGGAATCCGGCTCCGATCGTCTCTGGCACGTGCGAATCGCTGCCCATTGTTACGAGCGACCCTCCCAGTTTGACGTAGAGGTCAACGATTTGTGGTCCTGGCATACTCGACTTTGGCGGCTGGCGCAAACCCGAAGTATTGATTTCGAATGACATGTGCCGGTCAATGATGGCATTCAAAGCGTGCGTGAGCTCACGTTCACAAGCCAGGGGATCGTAGGCCACATGCCCGAGCGGACGATAGCGTTTGGGGAGATCGATGTGGCCGATGGTATCGAACCACCCTGTCTCGGCCGCGGCCTGGATCTGTTCTAGGTACGGCTTTATGACGTCGTCGATCGAGCGGCTTTCGAAATATTCCGGGAAGATGATCTCTCCTCCGGCGCCGTAGTGAACCGATCCAATAACGAAGTCGAACTCATGCCGGCCGAGAAAGTCCTCGACCTCTGAAGCAATGCCCGTGTTGAAGTCGACCTCGGCGCCGGCCAGGATGACCAAACGGTCTCCATATTCCTGGCGAGCCGATTCCAGATCCCGCATGTAGGTTGTGTAGTCGAACAGGCCGTAGCTCATGTCTGCGGGCTCGTGTTCAATATGATCAGTGAACGCGATTTCCGTGACGCCGGCCAGGATTGCCGCTTCGCACGACGCTTCGATGCGGGTCGAGCAGTCTGCGGATTGGGTTGTGTGTACGTGATAATCGAACATGCTGGCAACGCTTTCGTCTTGATCGGCCACTTCCGGCAAGATTCTCTGGAGTAGTCGCGGACATCATAGCGGTTGTCGAACAGGAGTGATACGAGCATGCTGATCGATGGGCTCGACAGGATTGGAGTCGACGCGGGTGCTATTGCCGGGCGCCTCGTCCTGATCGCGTTACTGGCCATCGGCGCCCGGTTCATTGGCCGATGGCTTCGGCGGCGAGTGGAGCGAACGCTTTCGGCACGATCCTTTGGACGCAATGGCGCCATTCTGGTTGGCCGGCTGACGGCGGTCGCGATCTACTCCACTGCTGCCGTCGCGATTCTCGCGAGCCTGGGTGTCAGCGGCACCGGTTTGCTCACGTTTCTTGGCGCAGGTACGGTGGCGTTGGGCCTCTCCCTTCAGGACGTCCTCAAGAATTTCTTCTCTGGCGTCTTTTTGTTGATGGAGCGGCCGTTCCGGGTCGGCGATTTCATCCGGGTGCGGGATGTGGAAGGTGAAGTGCAGGGAATCGATGTACGCACGACGCTGGTCAGGATCAATGATGGATCGTTGGTGATGATTCCGAACTCGCTGGTCTTCACGGAGATGCTCACGAATCGATCGAAGTCAGGAACGCGGCGGATCGACCTCGTGGTCGTTGCCGAAGGCAAAACGGTCCTGGACGCCGAACGGCTGATTCATGAGACACTTTCGGAGATGCCCGAAGTGACCAGGCCGATCTTGGCTCCCGTCGTGACAGCGGCCTCGGCCATCCAAACCACATTCGCCCTTTCGATCCTGATCGACGATTCCCGCGAGTCGGAACAGCGTGTGATCCACGCCCTGGTCACCGCCGCAGGGGACGAGTCGATCACGATTGGACGACCATGACCGCTCCGCACCGAATCGGACTGTTCGGTGGATCGTTTAATCCGGTGCACCTGGGCCATCTCATGATGGCCGAACACGCCCGAGCCCAACTAGACCTGGATCAGGTACTGTTGGCGCCCGCCGGAAACCCGCCGCACAAGGCGGGACAACGCTTGGCACCTGTCACCGACCGCCTGGAAATGGTCCGGTTGGCGATCGCTGACAACGATGCACTTGTCGCCAGCGACCTTGATGTTACCCATTCCGAGCCATCGTTCACCTGGAGCCTGCTCGAACGGCTTCGAGCTGCACATCCGGCAGCGGAATTGTGGTTCCTCATGGGGGGAGACTCACTCGCCGACTTCCAATCCTGGGCACGGCCGGACCGAATCCTCGAACTGGCGCGTCTCGCCGTCGTCGAACGGCCAGGATTTATCGTCAATGTAAACTGCGGCGACCGCCTGATGGAGCGTGTCGATCATGTCGAAGCACCGCTTTCCACGATATCGTCGACGGACATCCGGGACCGAATCAGGGCCCAAACGACCGTCCGCTACCTGATCCCGGAGGCGGTGCGTGCCTACATCGATCGAGAAGGGCTCTATCGTTAATGTCTGCAGCGACTGTCCTTAAAGCCTTTCGAGTCGAGGAGCCGTGTGAGACTTGGGCCGGTGACGCGGTGCGATACCGGTATACTTCGTTGCCCGCTGGACGCGAGCAAGCACCAACAGGTCCAATTTTCGGAGGATAGCCTTGCCAAGCAAGAACAGACGTCTTCTCCTGCTCATCGTCGTGCTTACACTGGCGGCGACGTGGATCGTCCTGCCCGGCGCCACGCTGGATGTCGCGGGCTTCAAGGCCGAAAATCCGGTGCGCCAAGGGCTCGACCTTCAGGGTGGATTGCAGGTCACCCTCGAAGCACGACCTCCGGGAGGCGGAGATGTCGATGGCGACACGCTGCAAGGCACCCGCGACACACTCGAACGTCGGGTCAATGGTCTCGGCGTCACCGAACCATTGATCCAGACTCGTGGCGACAACCAGGTCGTCGTGGAGCTGCCCGGTATTGAAAACCCTGAGCAAGCAGTCGCCGTGTTGAAGGAGACGGCCCTGCTGGAGATCATCTATCCCAACGGTGCCTCACTACCGTCCGGGACGATTGTCCAGACATCACTCGGGGTCGTGAGCGACGCCAGTGCGGCGACTCCATCCGCAGCCACGCCTGGCTCGGAAGCGGCCGGAACTGCCCCAACTCCCGATCCCAATCTGCCAGTCTATGACACGATCGTTAGTGGCAGCGACTTAAGCGATGCGTTCGTCACCCGCGATCCCACCACTGGCCAACCTCTGGTCGCGTTCGAACTGAGCAGCGATGCGTCCGATACGTTTTACAACTTTACCGCCGACCACATCGGCCAATCCATGGCGATCGTCGTCGACAAGCATGTGATTTCGTCGCCGGTGATCCGAAACGCGATTTCGGGACAGGGCACGATCGACGGAATGACGGCAATCGAAGCGCAGAATCTGGCGACGCAACTCAAGTCAGGGGCCCTCGGCGTTCCACTGGAAGTCGTTTCGAGCCGTACCGTCGGACCATCCCTCGGCGCCGACTCGCTTCATCGGAGCTTGGTTGCCGGGATCGTGGGGCTCTCGGTCGTGGCCCTTTTCATGATCCTGTACTACCGGCTTCCGGGTTTGCTCTCAGTCATCGCGCTCGTGATCTACACCATCATCACGTTCGCCCTGTTCAAGATCATCCCGGTCACGCTGACCTTACCGGGCATTGCGGGATTCATCCTCTCGATTGGGATGGCCGTCGATGCCAATGTCCTGATCTTTGCCCGGATGAAGGAAGAATTGCGGAACGGGCGGCCATTGTTACAGGCGATCGAAGGCGGTTTCGACCACGCCTGGCCGTCAATCCGCGATTCCAATGTCTCGACCATGATTACCTGCCTCATTCTTTACTGGTTCGGCCAATTCACTGGCGCTACCATCATCACCGGCTTTGCGTTGACGTTGTTTGTAGGTGTCGCGGTGAGTCTGTTCTCGGCGATCACTGTGACCAGGACGCTCCTGCGTCTGCTCAACGAAATGGGCGTCATCCGGAGTGGTTGGCTCCTGGGTCTCGGGAGTCACGATCTGGACCAGATCGCCAAAGATCCTGCCGCATCGGCCTGATTCTGTTCATACCCGGTAGGCCCGGATGATGGAGCGCATCAATGCAACACCTCGCGGGAAAGCGCAATCTCTGGTTCGCCATATCGGCAGGCATGCTGCTGCCATGCATCCTGGCGCTGATCGTTTGGGGCCTCAACTTCGGGATCGATTTTACTGGCGGATCCGCCTGGGAGGTTCGCTTCGAGCAGGACGTCAGCACGGAAGAAATCGGTGGCGTCCTGGCTGCGAACGGGCGCCCTGAGGCGACCGTCCAACAAGTCGGTGATGCGGAAGAGTATCGGTACCTGATCCGGCTCGGCGAGCTGCAGGAGGGATCGACCGAGAAAGACGCCTTGAGCGAGGCCCTCGCCACTCTCGGCACACTTGACCCAGCTGGCGAATCGCTGGATACAGTTGGCGCGTCGGTTGGAAACTCGATCCGTGATCGTTCAGTGTTGGCCGTGGCCGCCGCCTCCATTGGCATTCTTCTCTATATCGCCTATGCGTTCCGGAACACGCAAAGCCCGTTGCTCTATGGCGTTTGCGCGATCGTCGCCATGCTCCACGACGCCATCTTCGTCCTCGGTGTCTTCGCGATTCTCGGGCGCTTCGCCGACGTCGAGGTCGATGCCTTGTTCATTACCGCCCTGCTCACGATCATCGGCTTTTCCGTGCACGACACGATCGTCGTGTTCGACCGGATCCGCGAAAACCTGCAGGCGAAAACTGATGATAGTTTCGAAGAGATCGTCAATTATTCGATTGGGCAAACGCTCGTACGATCGGTGAACACGTCGATCACCGTGATCATCACGTTGCTCGCGCTCCTGTTGTTCGGCGGTTCGACCACCAGGGAATTCGTCCTTGCACTCCTGATCGGGATTACTGTTGGTACCTACTCCTCTATCTTCAACGCCGCGCAGGTCCTGGTGGCCTGGGATTACGGCGAAGTTCAGGGCTTGTTCCATCGATTCACGCACTTCGGGAGGCGATCCGGGAAAGGAACGACCGTGACCGAAGGATGATGGAAGCCGGGTCCGTCTCTCGATAACGAATGTGCCTACACACGATGTGTGCGTGGTAGGATTACGCATCGCGGGCAGCCCAACACAACGGCGTGGACTGGCCGCGATTTTTCTTGGGTGGCGGCGCTCGATGCGCTTTGGCCAGTCGATGCCTTGGGGGCACCGATTGGCAATTGTGGGAATGGGAGAGCGAGTTGGATCAGAAGATTCTCTATGCACTGCCGGTGATCGTCTTCGGTCTGCTTGCGATCGGCTTTGCGTTTTACCTCGCCAAGGATGTGCTGTCCCGGGACAAGGGGACTCCCGGCATGCAGGACATATCCAACCGGATCTACGAAGGGGCAATCGCATACCTGAACCGGCAGTACCGGACAATCCTTGGCTTAGCGGTCTTCGTCGCGATCCTCATGGGCGTGCTGGTTGCCATCTTCGAGAATAGTCATCAAACCGAACGCGGCATTATCACCTCGCTGTCATTCCTGGCCGGAGCGCTGCTCTCCGGACTCTCCGGGTTCATCGGTATGTACGTTGCGGTGAAGAGCAATGTCCGGACCGCCGCCGCGGCCCAGCATGGAATCGGCCCAGCCTTGACCGTCGCCCTGCGCGGTGGCGCGGTCTCGGGCTTCCTCGTCATGTCGCTTGGCCTGCTTGGGGTGCTCGGCGTCTATGGAGCGGTATATCAGTTTGCCGATGGCAATATCGCCACGGTCGCCGAAACCCCGTTCTGGATCGTCGGCTTTGCCTTCGGCGCCAGCTTCGTGGCCCTCTTCGCGCAGCTGGGCGGCGGCATTTACACCAAGGCTGCCGACGTCGGCGCCGACCTCGTCGGCAAGATCGAAGCCGGCATTCCCGAAGACGATCCGCGTAACCCGGCCGTCATCGCCGACCTCGTGGGCGACAATGTCGGCGACTGCGCGGGACGTGGCGCCGATATCTTCGAATCGTCGACTGCCGAAATCATTGGCGCGATGATCCTCGGTGTTGCCCTTTACCAGGCTTCTGGCGGCGATCCGGGCAGCCGTGACATTGCCTGGATCTTCTTCCCACTCGTCGTCGGCGCCTTCGGATTGCTGGCGTCGATGGTGGGCGTCCTCTTCGTCCGCCCTGGCGCCGAAGTCAAGGATGCGATGGGCGAGCTCAACAAGGGCTTCTACGTCACTGCCGCTCTGTCCTTCGTCTTCCTCACCGTCATTTGCCTCACCATGCTGCCTGAGGGCGGCTGGCAGTTCGCCGTGTGCGGCTGGATCGGCATCCTGACTTCCTTCGCGTTCGTCTACATCACTCAGTACTACACGGCGGGCTCGTGGCGGCCGGTCAAGGACATCGCCGAAGCATCAAAGACCGGACCTGCCACCAACATCATTTCGGGCATCTCGGTCGGGTTCGAGACCACTGGTCTCCCGGCGATCACGATTAGTGCCGCGCTGCTCTCTTCCTACTGGCTGGGCCAGAACGTCGATGCCTTCACTGGCGCCGCCAATATTTCCGCAGGCATCTTCGGGACCGCCGTGGCGACCATGGGCATGCTGATGACAGCCGCCTACATCCTCGCCATGGACACGTTCGGACCGATCACCGACAACGCCGGCGGTATCGTCGAAATGAGCGACGCGCCGGAATCGGTCCGGGCCATCACCGATGAACTCGATTCGGTCGGCAACACGACCAAGGCGCTCACCAAGGGCTACGCCGTCGGATCGGCGTCGTTGGCCGCCTTCCTTCTCTTCTCGGCGTTCCTGGACGAAATCCAGCGATTTAGCGAAGAACCGATCGAACGGGTCGTCAATCTGGCTGAACCCAAGGTGTTCGTAGGTGGATTGATCGGCGCCACGCTGGTCTTCGTCTTCTCATCGCTCGCGATCCGCGCTGTTGGCCGCGCTGCGGGCGACATGATCGAGGAAGTACGGCGCCAATTCCGGGCCGATCCCGGGATCATGGAGGGCACCAGCGTTCCCGACTACCGACGCTGTGTCGACATCTCGGTCAAAAGTGCTCTTCGCGAGATGATCGCGCCGGGTGTACTTGCAATCGTCGTTCCAATTCTGGTCGGCGTGCTCCTCAAGTGGGAAGCAGCCGCCGGGATGTTGATGGTCGGCACCATTGTCGGCGTGCTCCTGGCTATCGTCCTCAACAATGGCGGCGGTGCCTGGGACAATGCCAAGAAGTACATCGAAGCCGGCAACCTCAAGGACGACGATGGCAACGTGCTTGGCAAGGGCAGTGATGCCCATGCCGCGGCAGTTGTTGGTGACACGGTTGGAGATCCCTGGAAAGACACGGCGGGTCCGTCATTGCACGTGTTGATCAAGCTCCTGGCTACCATCACACTGGTACTGTCGCCGCTCTTCGTTTAGCCGGTGGCACCACCACGCAGGTAATAATTGGACGAGGGGTAGACGTTATGTCTGCCCCTCGCACGTTCAGGGACTCAGAGGTAGACGGTATGTCGAGCGAGAAGCGGAAAACAACAGTTGGCGTCATCGGAGGAGGGTTCGCGGGCCTCACCGCCGCGTTGCGCCTGGCCCAGGCCGGCCATGACGTGACGTTGTGGGAGAAGGGACGCCTCGGCGGCCAGGCGGCCACATTCGAGGTCGCGGATACGCGCCTGGAAATTTTCTACCACCACCTCTTCCAGAGCGATACATCCATCGCGGCGCTGGCGGAGGAAGTCGGCGTTGGCGACAAACTGATGTGGCTCCCTTCCAATGTCGGCTATTTTGCCGATGGCCAGATTTATCCGCTCAACGGCGCGCTCGACCTCCTGAAGCTCGGCTGCATCCCGTTCGTCGATCGAGTTCGCCTCGGACTGGTCACGGCGTATCTTCAAAAGGTGAAGAACTGGAAGAAATACGAGACGGTCACCGCTCACGATTGGCTTAGCCGCGCTCTCGGCAAGCGCGCCTACGACCGGACCCTTGGCGCCCAGCTACGCGCCAAATTCGGCTCATACTATGACAAAGTGCCGATGGTCTGGTTTTGGGGCAAGATCTGGCTCCGCACGACCTCGCGGCGCTCGCCCCTCGACCAGGAGAAACTCGGGTACTTCGATGGCAGCTTCCAAGTCATCGTCGATGCCCTCGTTGAGGCGTGCGCGAAAGCCGGCGTGACGGTCGTTCGTTCCGGACTAGCCAGCATCTCCCAGGTGTCTGACGGTTCTTGGCTCGCCCTGCCCGATGACGAAACGCCTGCCGTAAAAGTCGACCTGGTCCTGGCGACGGTGCCGTCCCACATTTTCCAGAAGCTCGCTCCACCTCTTCCCAGCGATTATGTTGCCAAGCTCGATGCCCTTGAGTACGAAGCGGCAGTCGTGGCAATCCTTGAGCTGGATCGTCCTCTCTCCGAGGTTTATTGGTTAAACATCGCTGATGACGACCTGCCATTCACCGGGGTAATCGAACACACCAACTTCATTGACCCGGAAAAGTATGGCGGGAAACGTTACGTCTACCTGAGTAAGTATATGGAACCGGACCATCTCTACTTCACGATGAGCTCGGAAGAAATCATTGAGGCCTACCTGCCGCACCTGGCGAAAATAAATCCGGATTTCGATCCGGCGTGGATCACCAACACCTGGGTCTACCGCGAGCGCGCCGCGCAACCGATCATCCCAATGCGCTACTCGGAGCGCATCCCCGATCGCCGCACGCCGTTGAGAAATCTCTACCTCGCGAACACGACCCAGATTTACCCGGAAGATCGTGGCACGAACTACAGTGTCCGGCTCGGCGACGAAATCGCAGCGATGATCGTTTCCGATCTCACACAGGTTTCACCGAAGATGCCATAGCGCCTGTTTGTTCTCGATCTCGCACGCAGCTTCGCCGATACGATCGAGATGCGCGAGATACGCGTTGATCGTAGGCTTGAGTAGGAAGTAACCTTGCACGTCCGAGACGGGCACGTTCATCTCTGTGAACACTTGAGTGCAGATGTCATCACTCGTTTTTGGTGCTTTGAGAATGGACCGCAGGCAATCGAGTGTTGCGTTGATTGAGGAGCGGTTCAATGCGACGAGCGGTTCGATCGTCTCATTGTGTGCCCCGTGACCTGGCACCACGGCCGAGGCAACAACGCTTCGTGCCACCTCGATTGACTCCAGATGAGCCGTCAGCCCGTACAAATACGAGATCCGATACTTGTCGATCGCCGCCTTCGGGAACACCACGTCGGCGCAAAAGAACACTCCGTCAGCCAGCACGCCCACCTGGTTCGGTGAGTGCCCCGGCAAGGCGACAAGCTCGATCTCGGTTCCCATGAAATGCTGTGCGCCAGCGGAAAGAACGCCATCGACTGGACTGGGCTCTGCCAGGAGGAAGCGGTTCCTGAGCGCGTCCATCGGGTCGGCTCCACCAAACAGCATCGCCGGTTGAAGGATAGGATGCTTGATCGTGGCCGACTCGATCTCCGGCGCCCAGACCTGGCATTCCGTTCGCTTGACCACGAATGCGTTGGCCCCGAAATGGTCGGCGTGTCCGTGCGTATTCAGGATCGCGACGACGTCGGAATCGAGTTCGTCCCGGACGCACCGGAGCACCTTGCGCGCCGTGGTGTCATTGAGCCCGCTGTCGATCAGCGTGACATGGAACTCGTCGTTCCGAATGATCCCGATGTTGGTTCCACCCGGCACGTATCCGACCCGGTCGCTTAACGGTACGTACATAGCTGCCAAAAAGCTCCTGCCGGCGGCCTCGATCGCACTATACTCGACTGCAATTATGGGGTAAGGTGACTCGTCATGGAGCGGTTCTCGTGAAGCATATTGTAGCAGTTGAGCAATTCGAGCGCGATTGGGTACTCTCACTCTTTGAGTCGGCGGAGCGAATGAAGTCGGTCAAATCCACCGATGCGCTGCTTCCAGACAGTATCCTGGCGACCCTCTTCTATGAACCGTCGACACGAACGCGCCTCAGCTTCGAATCCGCCATGTTGCGGTTGGGCGGCCAGGTGGTCTCAACCGAGAACGCCCGGGAGTTCTCTTCGGCGATCAAGGGCGAGACCGTTGAGGACACCGTTCGCATCGTCGCCGGTTACGCCGACGGGATCGTGATTCGGCATCATGAACAAGGTGCTGCGGCCCGCGCGGCAGCCGTATCACCGGTGCCGATCATCAACGGCGGTGACGGGCCCGGCGAACATCCGACGCAGGCGCTCCTCGATTTCTTCACGATCCAGCACGAACTTGGCCAACTCGATGACCTCACGGTCGCGTTGGTTGGGGACCTGCGATTCGGCCGGGCGGTTCGCTCGCTGGCACTGATGTTCCGGTTGACGAAGAATGTCGAACTGCTTTTCGTTTCGCCTTCCGCGGTGCCGATGGGCGAGGATATCCGGCAGGCGCTCGACTTGGCCGGGGTTCGCTATCGAGACGAACCGGATCTAGGCCGCGCGCTCAAGGTCGCCGATGTGGTGTACCAGACGCGAATCCAGCGCGAGCGTTTCGTAACCCAGGACGAATATCGCGCGGCGCAAGGCATCTACGTCATTGACGAGCACTCCATGAGCATGTTGAGACCAAAAGCAATCGTGATGCACCCGTTGCCCCGAGTCGACGAGATCCGGCCGGAGGTAGATCGTGACCCACGCGCCGCCTACTTCCGTCAGGCCCGGAATGGTGTCTTCATCCGGATGGCGCTGTTGCACCAGTTGCTCGGCTCAACGTGATCCACACCGATGCTCAGTTGCTACGAAATTTGTTCGGTCGTGGCCGCCCTTGTGGCGGCCGGTCTCGGCGATGGTCGCCACAAGGG
>JALZMD010000032.1 GCA_030858375.1 Chloroflexota bacterium | reverse complement strand
TTCTCGAGCACCGACATTCGGGGGAAGACGCGGCGACCCTCCGGCGATTGGGCAACCCGAAGGCCGGCAACCTTGTGCGCTGGCATGCCACTGATCGTCTGGCCCCGAAGCAGGACATCACCTGTCCGGGGTGCGAGAAGGCCCGAGATCGTTTTGAGGGTCGTGCTCTTGCCCGCCCCGTTCGAGCCGATCAGCGTCACGATCTCGCCCTGATTGACGTCGATCGTGATCCCTTTGAGGGCATGGATGTGGCCATAGAACGTGTTGACGTCCCGAAGTTCAAGCATTTTGGTATCGATCATTCAGAGCCTGTCCAGACATGGGAGATGGGTGCTTCCACTACATGGAAGAACAAGGCAGAGCACGTCATGGATGTACTGCCGGTCTTGTTGGATCGGACTCCGCGCTGGCGGTCGAACCCGGGGTGGCGACTGGTTTGGCCGGCTGCCCGGTGTCGAACTGTTTGACAAGCTCGGCCGCGCCCTTCCCGAGATAGGCCTCGACGACCTGTGGATTGCTCCGGACTTCGGCACCGCTGCCGTCGGCGATCTTGATTCCGTGATCGAGCACAGCAACCTGATCCGATATACCCATGACTACTTTCATGTCATGCTCGATTAACAAGATCGTGAGGTTGAGTTCCCGCCGCATCTGGTCGATGAACGAGGTCATGCCAGCCGTTTCGCGGGGGTTCATGCCAGCGGTCGGCTCGTCGAGCAACAGGAGACTCGGTCCGCTGGCCAAGGCGCGCGCAACTTCGAGCCGCCGTTGATCGCCGTAGGAGAGGTTCTTCGCGGTCGCTTGGGCCTGACGCCCGAGCCCGACGTAATCGAGCAGACTGTAGGCCGTTTCGCGAGCCTCTCGTTCCTCCTTCATTACGGTACGGTTGCGCAGGAAGGCACCGAGCGCGCCGGTCTTCATACGTGAATGCATGCCAACCAGGACATTCTCGATGACCGACATGTTTGCGAACAACCGAATGTTCTGGAAGGTCCGGGCGATACCGAGTGACGTCACCTGGTCCGGCCGGAGCGATATGCCACCGAACCCGGAGCCGCCAAAGATCGGTTTGCCCTTGAATGAAATGGTTCCTTCAGTCGGCTTGTAAATGCCTGCGATCATGTTGAAGAATGTGGTCTTGCCGGCGCCGTTGGGGCCGATCACGCTGGTGATGCTGCCGGTGGCAATGTCGAGGTCCACGGAGTCGACGGCGACGAGGCCACCAAATTGCTTGGATATTCCACGCGCCTCAAGAATCGGGGGCCCAGCTTGCGATGAGTCGTCCATCACGACGTGCTCCCTCCCGCCAGTTTGGTGTCTTCTCCACGAACTTCGTAAAGATTGTCATTTGCATCATCGCCACCATCATCGTCCCCTTGCAGTTCCGCAGCTCGCCGGCTGGATGGAAACAGCCCGCCGGGCCGGAGGAGCATGATCATGACGAGCGCGAGGCCGAAGATCAGGAACCGGTCGGAATTGAGATTGTGCGTGGCCATCCAGTCACCCAGCCACTGGAGCGGCGGCCAGGTGATTCGCTCACCGGCCCAGTTCAGGGGCCGGGTGAGCTCGGTCGCCAGGATCCGGTCGAACGATCCGATGATGAGGGCTCCAGCGATGACGCCGTAGATGTTGCCGATGCCACCGAGGATGACCATGGCGAGGATGATGATCGAAACCGAGAACTGGAACTGGTCGGGGTAGACGACTCGCACGTACCCGGCGTACAGCGAGCCGGCGAATCCCGAAAACGACGCGCCCAGCGCGAAAGCCCAGAGTTTGGTGCTGACGGTATTGATACCCATCGAGGCGGCGGCTATTTCGTCTTCGCGGATCGCCTGCCAGGCTCGGCCCAGTCGGGAGTCGTAGAGACGGGTGATCATGAATATCGAGAACAATCCGACCGCAAGCACCAACCAGAACCAGTTGGCCTGGTTGACGGTGTTGAACGCAATTTCACTCTCGCCAGGAAGCGGGATGGTCGGGGGTTTGGCGATTTGGCCGATGCCCTGAGGACCATTGGTGACGGTGGAGGCGTTAGTGAAGAAGTCAGGCACGATCTCGCCGAAACCGAGCGTGACAATGGCCAGGTAGTCACCGCGCAGCCGGAGTGTTGGGGCGCCGAGGATTACGCCAAAAATGGCCGCGAGGATCCAGGAGATCGCCATGGCCGGCCAGAACGACTGGAGGACATCGGGAACCCAACCCCGTTGCACAAACCAGCTGTTTGGGGATGTCAGGAAGGCGTTGCCATACGCGCCAATGACGAAGAATGCGACGTAGCCCAGATCGAGCAGTCCGGCATAGCCGACGACGATGTTGAGCCCCATCGCCAGGATCACGAAGACGAAGATCGGGATCCACTGGCCGAGCTGATTCCAGTTCAGCGCCTGGTCGATTATCGGATAGATTGCCAGGACTAGGGCGCCGCTGAGGACCTTCACCAGGCGCTTGCGGTCTTCCTGCTTGCGATCTTCGAAATACTGTTCCGCGCGGGTTGCGAATGACGTTGCCATGACGGGGAGCCTCCTGGTCGTCAGACCTTGTCAGGTACCGATTGGCCCAGCAGACCAGAGGGACGGAATACGAGCACAAGGATGAGGATGCCGAAGATGACCGAATTCGTCCACTGGCTTCCCCAGCCACTAATGTAGAGGCCCATGAATCCATCGCTGTACGACCAGATCATCCCGATCAGAAATCCGCCCAGTACCGCGCCGCCGAGGTTGCCAATACCTCCCAGCACCGCGGCGGTGAATGCAAACAGGCCGTACGTGAATCCCATCTGGAACCGTCCAGAGTTGTTGTAGAACAGTGCGATCATCCCGGCTGCGCCGGCAAGGCCGCCACCCAGCAGGAATGCGACTCCGATGGTGCGATTGATATCGATCCCCATGAGGGCCGCAGCTTCCCGATCCTGAGCCGTGGCGCGCATCGCGGTCCCGATCCGGGTTCGAAACACGAACCACGAGAGGATAAGCAGCAAGGGGATGGTCACGCCGATGACGAAGACGTCTATGAGCCGCAGGCGGAGTGTGGAATCGGCAAACCAGTCCCGGAGCAATGGCCATTCTTGAAGCACGTTGTAGGTCCGGAATTCCCTTGGAATGAGGTCGGGCGCCGTGAAAGGGTTCGGACCTTTCCAGTAGATTGCCAGGTTTTGAAGGATGAAGCTCATGCCAATGGCGGCGATCAGTGGCGCAAGTCGCGGCGCGTTGCGCAACCTGCTGTACGCGACCTTATCGATTCCGGCGTTGAGGAGGCCCGAGAAAATCATCGATAATGCGAGCGTCAGGAAGAGGACCGCTACGATTGCACCGGTCGAGGATTCGCTGGTGACGCCGGTGAGCAATGCCACAGTGGCAGCGAAGAACGCGCCCATCATGAAGACTTCACCGTGCGCGAAGTTGATGAGCTCAATGATGCCGTAGACAAGCGTATAACCCAGTGCGATCAGGGCAATCAGGGAACCGGTAGCCAACCCGATAATCATGAACTGAAAGAAGAGCGTCCACTCAAAGTCCATTGATGAATATCCCGTCCCCACTTACCGGCAGGCATGTGTCAGCCAATCGCCTTCATTCCTGATAGCCCACGCGGGCTGCATGCGAACCGGGCCGGGCGTGGTGCCCGGCCCGGTTCGTACGCGGTTCTTTACTCAGGAAGCCCGATGACCTCCTGGAAGGTGATGACACTGTCCTGGACCACATTCAGGGAAATCGTGGCGGCGGTGGTGTCGCCGGTTTCCGTGAAGCTCCATGTTCCGATCAGGCCGCGGAACCCTTCGGTGGTGAACATCGCGTCGAGAATGGCGGCACGGTCGTTCACTCCGACCCGGTCTATGGCCTGGAGAACCACGATCGCGGCCTCGAACGAGTACACGGCATAGGCATCCGGCTCGTGGCCGACGATCTCCCGGAACTGGGTGTACCACTCGGCCCCGACGCCCTCGAGCTCATTGGCGGGAAGTCCACCGAACGTGAGGTACATCCCCTCGGCACCATCGCCCGCGCCATCGATGAAGGCCTGATTAATGAGGCCGTCCGGTCCCATGATGGCAGTGTCCTCGGGCGCCATCACATCGCGCAGATCCTGTACCAGCTTGCTGGCGTTGAGGTTAACGATCGCGCTGATATACACGACATCCGGGGCAGCGTTTGCGATCTTGGTCGCCAGCGCCTGGTATTCCGGCGCATCGGGCTGGAACGCTTCAAAGCCAACTACTTCGGCGCCAAGCTCCACCAGTCCCTCGTTGACCACGTTCCCGAGACCCAGGCCATAGACCTGGTTGTCATGAAGCACGTAGACCGTCTGGGCGCCCAATCCGTTGATCATGAAGTTGGCGGAGGCGCGGCCCTGCAGGAAGTCGTTCGGGACGACACGCATGTAGTTGCGGGTACCCGACGGGTAGAGAACCTCCGGATAACCCTCTTCATTGGCCTCATTTTCTTGGGTGAGCTGAAGCGCGGTATTCGCTGGCGAGATCATCGCCATACCGGCCTCGTTCATGATCGGAATCGATGCAACAGCGGCACCGGAGTTGTAGGTGGCGATGTATGCCATGGCGTCTTCATCGTTAATGACCCGGGTCGCGTTGTTGGCCTCAGCTGTGGCATCCCAGGCACCATTGTTGGCGGCAATACCGTCGTCGAGCGCTTGGTAATTGATGGCATAACCGCCGGCGGCACCACCCCAAAGGTCAACGGCGAACTGCACGGCCGCGACCGAATCGCCACCGATCTGCTCGGACGCACCGCTGAGCGGCCATGAGGAGTAGATGTTGATCGTGCCTTTGCTGGTGTCGGTAATGTGCTCGACACCCTCGACGCCGAGGTTTTCGGGCGTGAGTCCGCCCGCCGCCGCCGGCGACGCATCCTGGGCGGAGACCGTGGTAGCGAGTACGGAGCCAGCTACGCCGGCCGATATTCCAATTGCGAACGAGCGGGCGAGGAAGGTGCGGCGATCAATGGCACCGGTGCGAACCTGCTCGACGAGCGTGTCAAAACGGGGATCTACCATTCGAAAAATCCTCCAGGAGCGGTCGCTAGTGCGACCTGGATGCACATCGCGACCCGGGGACCATCCCCAGCCATTCGACCTGCAGCTATCTTAGCCTTCCGGCCCGAATACTCACCGGGCACGACACTCGTACTCCGATTGTTGACCCCAGTCCCTGGTACGCAGAAACCCCCGATCCTGCCTCGGTACAGCGTGTTGCTCTTTTCTTATACCCGTTCATCTGGTAGTAAGTGCGGAGAATAGCCGTTCGATCGCACTGGTGTCAAATGCCAACTCGTGGGTTCGCTTTCATTATGCACAACCGTGAACCTCGTATCCACTATTTGTGTGCACATTGCACTATAATCCATATGATCGAACCTTAGGCCGGTGATTCATTGCTACATATGGCACAGTCGTGAGCAAAATAGCCTGTACGGCTGGTGCAAACCAGGAGGCCACCGTTCGATGCAGCACATACACACCGAGCGCAGGTCTCCCCAGGATCTTCCACCCACTGCCGATATCGTCATTATTGGAGGCGGCATCGTCGGGATCGCGACAGCCTGGTTCCTCCGGCAATGTGGCGTC
>JALZMD010000263.1 GCA_030858375.1 Chloroflexota bacterium | reverse complement strand
GGTGGCGCCAGCGTGACCCCGGCTTCGTCGGCGATGGTCTGCATCAGGTCGTTGTTGGAAACATTCTCGGCGAAGATCGCCGGTACTTCCTGCTCCTGGATCTCGCTGACCAGCGCCGCGATTTCACTGGCTGGCGGATCGCCGCCTTCGGTCGACAGCGAATTGAGGGCGGTGCCGACCACCACGAAGTCATAGGCATTGGCGTAGTAGCCAAACGTGTCGTGGGTAGTGACGAGCTTGCGCAGATCTTCGGGGATTGAGCCGGTGGCTTCCTGGACGTAGGCGTCAAGTTCTTCCAATTCAGTGACGTAGGCCGCCGTGTTGGCATCATAATCGGCCGCGTTGTCCGGATCGACTTCGTTGAGATGGGTATTGATGACGTCGACCGCACTCATCGCGTTGGTGACATCGCCCCAGATGTGCGGATCGTTCTCACCATGGCCGTGTTCCACGCCCTCATTGGCGTGTTCGTCGCCTTCGTCGGCGTGCGCGTCCGCCTCGGGGGAGGCACTTTCCGGGGCGTGGTCCTCGCCTTCGTGCTCGTCACCTTCCCCGGCGTGATCATCCCCCTCATGCTCTCCGGATGCTTCGCCTTCGTGGCTGTCTTCGCCCGCGGCCAACACAACGCCTTCGCTGACGACAACGCGTTCCGCCGTCGAGCCGGATGCGTCATACATGTCGTCGAGCCAGCTTTCGAATCCAATCCCGATCTCGAAGATCAGATCAGCGTCGGCGATGCTGGCGACCTGCTCCGGGCTTGGGTCGAACGTGTGGGCATCGCCACCGGCCGGGACGATCGTGGTGAGCTCGATGTTCTCGCCGCCGACGTTCTGGACCCAATCGGCGAGGATGCTGAACGTGGCCAAGACCTTGACCGGTTCCGTGTCCTGGGCCCGAACCGGAGTGGACGCGGAGGCGAGTGCCGCGACGACCAGGGCGACGGTCAGTACGACGCCGAAGCGGCGGAAGACATGGGACGGGGGAGTGTTCGAAACCAGACGACCGGACATGATGATGGCTCCTTGATCGCGAATCGAGCATCGTGGGACCGTACCCAAGATGATACGCTGTATCAGTATAGGGACCTTGTAGCGAGAGCGTCAAAGTCCGGTTCCGCGTCGGGACGAGCGCGACCGATCCAAAGGTCATGGTTTTCGTGGAACCACCTGGGCCACAATAGTCGTTCTACAGGTGTCACGTGGTTCGTTCCGGTATTCGTGTCCCACCAGATCGGTAATCAATGTTCCCTCCTGCATCCCCCCTCCGCTCGGTCCACTGCATCCTGATATTGATCACGCTCATGGTTGCGCTGACGCTGGTTCCCGCCGGACCGGCAGCGGCCCAATCGGTGCCCGATGATCGCACCGACTCCGCAATTTCGACCGCAATCGAGCTCTCGCGCATGCGGGAGAGCGGCGAGATCTTCGAAATCTATGATCGGATGCTCCCCGATGCGCGAAATGCGTTTCCCCGGCAGGCATTCCTCAACTGGGTCGAATCGGGCGGCATGGCAATCCCGATCGATGATCCGGTGATCGATGGCGCGGTGATCGCCGACTGGACCTGGGATGTGAGCGGTGAGATGTTCGAGGACACCGCGATCGTCTCGTACACCCAGTCCGTCGAGCGCAACGGCGTGGTTGTCCAAGAGCGGGGCGACTGGATATTCGTCAACTACGGTGAGCGGTGGCGCTGGGTTCCCAGTCTCCTGCAACCGGAGATTGCCGAGCTGGTCGACGGTCTTGCGTTCGAGCCGTCCACGTACGAACCAATGTTCCGGCAGGCCGCCTACATCCGTATCGATCAATTCTGGCAAAACATCTTCATCCAGACCGGCCTGGAATACGAATCGATGGAAGACATCGTGAATGTTACGTCCGAGCCATATGAAACGGGCTGCGGAATCGAAGACGACATCTCGCAGTACGCGATTTACTACTGCACGCTCGATGAAACCGTCTACTACGACCCCGATTTCCGGGATCAGGTGGTTTTCGCCACCGGCGCGTACGGCTTTACCAATATCATTGCCCACGAGTGGGGACATCACATCCAGACCCAGCTCGGCGTGGACGTGACCCTCGATCCCGAGGTGCGCGAAGGGTTGTACCCGATCGAGCTCGAACTGCAGGCGGATTGCCTGGCCGGCATCTACGCGCAGGACGCGCTGGCCCTGGGCCTGATCGACGACGACGACATCACCTCGGCAGTTTCGATCACCGGCCTGTCGGGCGATGCGCCGGGCACGGACTGGAACGATGTCGATGCCCACGGCAATGCCGCCCAGCGGGTCCAGTCGTTCTTCACCGGCTTCGAGGACGGGTTCGAGGGCTGTAACATCGACCTCGACGACTATTGACCCCGAGGTCGACCTTGTGCGGATAGAATGACGCCATGACGTTCAGCTTCCGATTAGCAAGGAGCCGACATGGCCACCGTCCAGCACGTCTCACCGCTCGATGTCTTTTCCCACACGGCCTTGCCGCGCTGGGCGCGGTTCCGCCAGCAACTTGACGACGAGTCGGTCGGCTCGATCGCGGAGGCGATGGCCCGGGAGTTCGCCCGGCCAGAGATCGCGGGCACGATCGCACCGGGTTCGCGGGTCGTGCTCACCGCCGGCAGCCGGGGCATCGACCGGATCGCCGAGGTGCTAAAGGCGGCGGTCGAGCAGGTCAAGGGCCAGGGCGGTGTGCCGTTCGTGATCCCGGCGATGGGCAGCCACGGCGGGGCCACGGCGGAGGGCCAGCTTGCCTTGATCGAGCACTACGGCGTGACCGAGGCGTACCTCGGTTGCCCGGTGCGGGCCTCGATGGAGACCGTTCATCTCGGCGATCTCGACGGCGGCGTGCCGGTCTACATGGACCGCATTGCTCACGACGAGGCAGATGTCATCATCCCGGTCGGGCGAGTCAAGCCGCACACCGACTTCCGGGGACCGGTCGAATCCGGGCTGGCGAAGATGATCGCGATCGGGCTCGGTAAGCAGCACGGGGCCAACTGGTTCCACGGCCAGGGGATCGGGACGTTTGGCGACCTGATCCCGCGCGTGGCCAGCTTCAGCCTGAGCAAGGTCAACATCCCGTTCGGGATCGCGCTCGTCGAGAACGGGCTCAGCAAGCTGAGCATCATCGAAGCCGTGCCGGCGGCCGGGATGTTCGAGCGCGAGGCCGAGCTTTTGGAGATCGCCAAGGCGAAACTCGCCCGCCTGCCCCGGATCGAGCGAGCCGATGTCCTGATCGTCGACACGATCGGCAAGGACATCAGCGGCGACGGCGCCGACCCGAACGTGATCAACCGCGACGTGGCGGGGGTGATCGACTTCACCGAGGCGGTGCCGAGGATCCAGCGCTACATCGTGCGCGATCTCACCGAGGACACCGATGGCAACGCGACCGGGATCGGGATGTTCGACTTCACGCTCCGGCGGGTGGTCGACAAGCTGGATCCGATTCCCACCTACATGAACATGATTACCGCCAAGTCGCCGTCCGGGGCGCGTGTGCCGATCACGGTCGAGACCGATCGCCAGGCGCTGCACCTGGCGATCGAGTCCGCGCTCCGGGTCGAGGAGGGCCGGGCCGGTATCCTGCGCATCGCCTCGACCAAGACGCTCGATCACTTCCTGGCCTCCGAGCCGCTCGTCGATGAACTCTTGACGATTGACAGCGTGGAGCAGGTGAGCGGCCTCGAACCGATCTCGTTCGACGCGGATGGCATGTTCACCGTTGCGCCGTAGTCGCCACGTCATGTCGAGTGTAGTTGGCACATCTCGGGCCGTTCCGAATGGGCGTCAATTGCTCTATAAAGGCGTGTTACCGGCATTGCGCCGCGAGAGCAATACGAGATAGCGGTGAGTAAGTGGAGGGGAACGAGGCGCGCTGCCACGCCACGCCACCGGTGCGCCCCACCTCTGACCGGAAGCACTTGCCCATGGCTCTCCCCATGCCCACGATCCGGGCGAACGCCGCTACTGTCGAGGACGAACGGACAGAACAAGCTCCCGGTCGATAACGCCGGTCCGTTGGTGTCAGTCAAGGGAAGTACTCAGTTCCCTGATACGGAGAACGAGTACTTCCCCCGATGCGGATTGGCGGTTCCGGGCGCACTCTGGGCTGAAGGGCGCTGCCGGGGAGCAGCGCCCCCGTATCCGGGTTCCCAGGCCCGTGCCTCCCCATTGAGAAAGGGGCGCTGTCATGCGTCGTATCAGCCTCTTATTAATTTCGGCCGTCGTCCTGGTTGGCACTTTCCTGATCGGCAGTGGCAACTTTGCCACGGCTCAGGAGACTGACCTCTCCGATCATCTCCTGGTCGGCACGTGGATCCTCGAGTATCAGTCGGAAAATCCGGATGATCCCGTTTATCGCGAAATGGCAACAAACTTTTCTGACGGCACCTCGATCGTGAGCACCCCGGATGGAAGCAACGGCCAGGGCGTATGGGAGTCAACGGGCGAGACCAGTGCCATCATGACGATGTCGGTGGTATTCGAGGACGGCACCCGGCTGCTGGCACACGTGAGTATCGAGATTGCCCCAGACGGGGAGTCGTATACGGCGGTGATCACGAATGAGTTTTTCGATCCGTCGGGCGCAGGCAGCGGGGAAATCGGCCCTGGCATGGCTCACGCCACGCGGATTCAGGTGCAAGCACCAGGCACCCCGATCGCCTCGTTCGAGGAGTACTTTGGCGCATCTGAAGCAACCCCGGAAGCAACACCTGCATCCTAAACGGGCGCATCTCATCAACACCACAACACCACTGGCTCGGCACACTCGCCGGGCCGGTGCGGTCTCGGCCTCGTGAGCGATGTGTCGTCGGTCGGCGGTCGATCAGGCAAGGCCGTGCCTGACGGCGTAGGTAGCAGCGGCGGTGCGGGATTCGACACCAAGCTTGGAGAGAATGTGCATGACGTGATTCTCAACGGTGCGCTCGCTCAACGAGAGCGTGTCCCCAATCACCCGGTTGGAGCGACCCTCCACGAGCAGGTGCAAGACCTCGAGCTCACGTGGCGAGAGACCATGGGTCACGTCCGGTTCCGGGATTGATGCGGCTGGGGGGTCGGCGAACGTGGCGACAAGGGAATCAACCTCGGCAAGCACGTCCTCCTCGGACAGTTGCCTGCCGGCTTCCCATGCCGCTTCGAATGCCAATTCGCCGAGTGCGGCTCGGGTTGTTGCCACCGTCTGCTCGTAAACCGGAACCTCGAGAACATCCCGCGGCCAGTGATCTTTCTCGCGCATCGCCGCCGCCGCCGCGCCAAGGAGAAATGCGGCCCGATCGGGCTGGCGTGTTACGACGACTCCGGCGAACCCTTCGAGTGCACGAGCCACACCACCCAGCCCCAAGGTGTTGGCAAAGCCGCTGCAGGCCTCCCGGAAGTGTAGCGCTGCCCCCTCATACCTCCGTCGGGCCAGCATCACCTGGCCGAGGTACATGTGACCAAACGCGACTCCTGTTGTTCCAGACCCTGATTTGTGGATGGCGAGTGCCGCTTCGAACAACTCCTGGGCCGCCGCCAGGTCACCCATCGCCATCATGGTCTGGCCCAGACTGGCGGTCGCGGTCGCCATGTGGATTGGTTGACTGGTCACCGCAAGCGCCCGTTCCTCCTCGAAAATCTGCCGCGACCGTTCCAGGTCGTTCTGTTTCAAGGCAACAAGGCCGAGAATCCCCAGACATACGATCAGCAGCTTCGCATCCGTCTCCTCCCGTGCACCTGCCACGGCATCCGTCAGGCAGGCTTCGGCCACCGCCAGTTCACCGTGATCCATCGCCAGCCAGCCGGCGGCCAGCTGGACCGCGTCGTTTGGCTCATGTTCCAGGGTCCAGCCGAGGGCCACGCGGATGTTGCCGGTTTCCGGTCGCAAACGCTGCATCGCAGCATCGGTAAGCGGCCCGGCGGGAAGATCCCAGGCCCGCTCCGCGAGCGTCACGACGTATTGTGCGTGCGCCCGCTGGATTTCTGGCTCCTCCCCGCTGGCGGCCAATTGCTCCACCGCAAACTCCCTGATCGTCTCGAGCATCGTGAAACGAGGCTCGTCGCCAAATCCTGAAATTGGTTTGACGAGGCTGGCCGCCACCAGCGTGCTGATCCCTTCGAACGCGTCGGCGCCCAGGTCCATGATGGACTGCGCCGCTTCCAGGGTGAAGCCGCCGACGAAGACCCCGAGTCGCCGAAAGAGCATCTGGTCGGAGGCGGTGAGCAGGTCGTGGCTCCAGGCGATTGCCTGGCGCATGTCGCGTTGCCGGGGCGGCGCATCTCGTGGGCCTCCGCGCAAAAGATCGAGGGATTGCTCGAGCCGGGCCAGCAGGGCGTGCGGTGAAAGCACGTTGATCCGGGCGGCGGCCAACTCGATTGCGAGCGGCAGACGGTCAAGCCGCTCGCAGACCGCATCGATGACTGGTTCCTTCTCCGGCGTGACCGCAAACGCCGGTAATGACGCCTGGGCACGGGCCGCAAAGAGCACCCGCGCCGGTTCGGGGCTTAAGGCGTCGAGTGGGAATCCATACTCGCCCGAGATGCCCAGCCTGGTACGGCTCGTACACAGCACGGTCAGGTTCGGGCAGTAGGTCAGCAAATCCGCCACCAGGTCCGCGGCCGATTCCAGGAGGTGCTCCAGATTATCGAGCACCAGCAGCAGGTGTTTCTCCCACAGGAAGGCCCGCAGTCGCACAAGCGCGGGCTGACTTGGATTGTCCGCAATGCCAAGGACCTTGGCGAGCGTCGGGACGACCAGTTCGGCATCGCGTACCGGCGCCAGGGAAATGAAGACGACCCCATCGGTGAACTGATCGCGACACTGTTCGCCGGCCCGCAACGCGAGACGGGTCTTGCCGATGCCGCCCGGACCGGTGATCGTTAGGAGGCGAAGATCCGGACGGGAGAGCAGATCGGCCACGACCGCGATTTCGCGGTCGCGGCCGATGAACGATGTCAGGGGCACCGGCAACGTCGAGAGGTGGGATGGGGAGGGGATGCCGGACATCGTCCGCTCCTGACAATTGACCTGTACAACGGTTCGAGCCCATCATGCGCCTCGAAGGCTTCCAGGTCAATTGTCCAACCCGCAACCCTGCGAAACCACTCGCGCGCTTCGCCCCGTTCTCAGTTCCCAGGTATGGCACCGGGAAGGCTTGTCACGGCCTCCCCGGTGCGCGTTGGCCTGATTGGTGGACGTATATTGCTGGCGATGACCTCAGACCTGGAAGCTCCGGTTCGGCTGGGCCTGCGTCGACGCGGTAGCGTCGACCTGCTTCGCGATCTGCGCGAGGGCGAAGACAGTGACGGCCAACGCCTGGACGACGATGAAGGCGACGCCAAGTGCGTTCGGTTCGACCCAGTCGGTGAACGGGAGCAGGATGCTCGCGGCCACCCAGGCCAGGTTAACGGCAATCACGAACCGGACCGCCGACCGGTTGATCACCCGCCGGGTGGCGATGACCGCCAGCAGTGCGAACCATGGCAGGAGCGCCACACCCACGCTGCGCAAAAACGCGGCGGGCAGGTCGAATACGCTATCGAGGATGCCCGCCCCGGTCAGGAAGAGGAGTCCCGTTGCCCCGCTGACGATGCCATCGATGAGCAGGATGAATCGAAGACTGAACTGATTGAACATGGTCTTTCCCCTCTCAACTGAAGATTACGGCACGGGCTGGTCAAACGAACCCACGATCGACTGCAGCAGACCTTCGGCGTCCGGCTCGTAGACGTCCTCCCCAGTCATCTGGAGCTCGCCGGTTGGGGACAGCAACCGCCAGCCGAAGCGGCGGGTGGCGCCGTCGCGCGGGTGATCCCCGGACAGTTCGAAGGTGTGCGCGGGATAGGCCTGCTGGAAGCCGGTGATCATCGCGTCGATACCGTCGCGGCCGGACCCGTTCAGCACCGGATCCGTATAGGTGGCGTCCCTCGCCCAGGTTGCGTCGATCAGGCCCCGCCGCGCGGCGGGATCGGTATGGTTCCAGATCGAAATGTAGCGATCGATCAGGGCGACGATGTCGGTGGTGGTTGCCTGGGTGTTCATTCAAGACTCCCTCTGATACAGGTTTGCGGAGTGATTGGCATCGTGCCGGTTCCGCATCTGGTCCCTACTGTGCCGCAGGCACGTCATCATTCCAATTACCTGCGAGGTAGGTGAAATATTGGACCCGATCGGTATCATGGAGAGTATGAGCACCATGGACCGCACCGTCGGCGATGTGCTGCGCGACTGGCGGCAACGGCGGCATTTCAGCCAGCTCGATCTGGCGAACGAGGCGGGGGTATCGTCCCGGCACCTGAGTTTCCTGGAAACCGGCCGCTCGCGGCCGAGCCGGGAGATCCTGCTGCGACTGGCCGATCACCTGGATGTGCCGCTGCGGGAGCGGAACGCCCTGCTACTGGCGGGAGGATTCGCGCCGGTCTTCCCCGAGCGCCGCCTGGACGATCCCGCGCTCGTCCTGGCGCGGGACGCGGTCGATCTCATCCTGACAGGGCACGAGCCGTACCCCGCGCTGGCGATCGATCGGCACTGGACGCTCATGGCGGCGAATCGCTCGATTCCTTTGCTGCTGGAGGGGGTCGCCGAGCACCTGCTCCAACCGCCGGTCAACGTCATGCGGCTCTGCTTCCACCCGGAGGGGATCGCGCCCCGGATCGTCAACGGCGCGACCTTGCGCTCACATATGGTGGTGCGGCTGCATCACGAAATCGCCGTAAGCGGCGATCCCGTGCTCCAGGATCTGCTTGCCGAGATCAGCGCCTACCCACTCGCGGATGAGGCGGCGAGTTCACCGCGACCGACGCCGGAAGTGGCCGTACCCTTCGTCCTCCGAAGTGATGCGGGTGTGCTCCGGTTCCTCAGCACGACCACAGTCTTCGGCACCGCGACCGATGTGACCCTGAACGAGCTGGCGATCGAAAGCTTCTTCCCCGCCGATGCCGAAACCCGCGATGTGCTGCGACGGCTGGAAACCGCCGGTTGAGCGAACGTGCCCACCAGCCGCGAAGTCCCCGGCGCGAGGGTCATGGGCGGATAGTCACAAGTGCCTGATAGGAACACATTGCCGTCACCGAAACGAAACCATCGTGGGCGGGGAGACGTTGGAGGGGGCGACGTCGTTGCCGATGAGGCGAGGATCGCCGACGCGCGCTGGTGACCGAACTGTGGCTGGCTCCAGCGCGTCACGCATGTGCAACGATGTTCAGGAGGAACCCTCATGGGTCTCAATGTGTTTCGTGTCGTGCATCCACGGCTCTTGCTGGCCGGGTTGTTCGTGCTGATCGGGTTCGGCGCGCTGTTCACCAGCGCCACGGCCCAGGATGACGTGGAACCGGAAGCGACGACCGTGGAATCCGAGGCGCCGGTCGATGATCTGGCGACCCCGGAAGCCGGCGCCGGTGACGATACGGAGGCCGCTGGGGGTGACGCGGCCGTGGCCGCCCTGCTGGACACCGGCAGCGGATCGGGCGATGGCTCGACGGCGGTCGTGCTGACCGCTTCGGCCCTGGCCGCGGCGACGCTTGGCCTGGCCGCCATCGGGGCCCGTCGCATGATCGGCCGCAACGAGGCGTAATGGCCTTCAGTACCTGAAGAGTTCGGAGAACAGCCGGCATGGTTCCCTCGCCATGCCGGCTGTTCGCATACGAAACAACCCGCCGTCACAAGGGGTGAATGGGAAATCGCACACGTCCTTGTGTCAGGGGCGCACAAGGGGCGCCCGTTGACGCACGATGCGGAGCTCTTACCTGCGCGACAAGGACGTGTGTTGACGCGTGGCGTCTGCCCGGCTCGACGATGCGCGCAGAAAACTGAAGGCATTGCTAGGCAAGGGAGATCAGCAGGTCGGCCAGTTCTCGAGGCATAGTCTCCATAGGGACATGTCCGGTTGGCAGTTCGCGGTAGTCCCATCCCGCAGACTGCGCTCGCGCCGCCGCCTCCTTGAAGTGGGCGAACAGTGGGACGGCCTGGCTCTCCAGGCAGGCGACGTAGGCGCGCGGCAAACTCGAAGCATCCGGGTTCGAGATAGGGAGTGGCTCACGACTTGCGGCGAGGAGGAAGTCGGTTCGGCGATCGGCATCGGGCGGGTCGTGAGGAATGCGCCAGCCATCGCCCATTGTTTGGGCCCGCTTGTCGAACCACGCCATGGCGTCTGGCGGAAGAAGGTCCGCCAGGGCCTGCCCGTCCCTCGGAACGAATCCGTCGATGTAGACGAGACGCGCCAGCCGCTCCGGCACGCGTTCGGCGACACCGGTGATCACCATGCCGCCGTAGCTGTGGCCGACCAGGATGACCTGGTCAAGGTTTTCGTACCGCAGGATGTTGATGATGTCGTCGATATGAGTCGTCAAACCTACGGTTGGGGTGGCAAGGTGGACTCGCTCCCCTGAGCCCGTGAGCGTGGCGGTGTAGACCTCGTGCCCATGGGCCTGAAGGTAGAGTGCGACCGGGCGCCAGTACCAGGCGCCATCCCAACCGCCGTGCACAATGACATAGGTAGCCATGAGCGCTCTCCTCGCCAATTCATGAAGTCCAGTTTTGGAAGGCGGCCGCGAACGGTTAACCGGGTAAACGAGGACAGTCACGACAAACGCAACGAGTTCCCGGTCGTACGTAAGAGGCCGTTGTCGAGAGCGGGGTCTTCCCCCACAATGGCGAGGCTGAACCGCCTGCCGCGATCATCTGGAGCCGTCCGTGACCAACCAACGTGTCGTCGATCTCTTGTGTAACCTGATCTCCCTGCCCAGCGTCAATCCGGTCTACGATCCCACCAGTCCGGGCGAGGGGGCGATGGCGGCCTACGTCGAAGCGTGGGCGACCGGGCTGGGACTCGCCGCCAGCCGCCAGAATGTCTTTCCAGGGCGCGACAACATTCTGGTTCGCCTCGCCGGACCAGAGGGAGCACCGACGCTCCTGCTCGAGGCGCACATGGATACGGTGGGCGTCGACGGGATGTTGGCTCCGTTCGACCCCGAAGTGCGGGACGGCCACGTCTTTGG
>JALZMD010000259.1 GCA_030858375.1 Chloroflexota bacterium | reverse complement strand
CTGGATGTCAAAAATCTCAAGATGCACTTCCCGCTGACGCAAGGAATCATCTTTCAGCGCAAGGTGGGTGCCGTCCAGGCCGTTGACGGTGTCTCGTTCTCCGTCAAGCGTGGTGAAACCCTGGGTTTGGTAGGCGAGTCCGGCTGTGGCAAGTCCACAACTGGCCGCGCCATTCTCCAGCTTTACAAGCCAACCGATGGCAACGTGATCTTCAACGGCAGCGACCTGACGACGCTCGATAGCACACAGATGCGGAAGATGCGGCGCCACCTGCAAATGATCTTCCAGGATCCGTACGCATCACTTAACCCGCGCATGACGGTCGGCAACATCGTGTCGGAGCCGATGCAGATACACAAGCTGGTAGCCAAGAATGAACGCACCCAGCGTGTCCAGGAACTCCTGCAAACGGTCGGTCTCAACCCATACTTTGCCAACCGCTACCCGCACGAGTTCTCGGGTGGCCAGCGCCAGCGCATTGGGATCGCTCGCGCCCTGGCCGCGAATCCTGACTTCATCGTCTGCGATGAGCCGGTGTCGGCGCTCGATGTGTCGATCCAGGCGCAGATCGTCAACCTGCTCGAAGACCTGCAAGAACAGTTTGGCTTGACCTACCTCTTCATCGCCCACGATCTGTCGGTAGTACGGCACATTTCCGATCGCGTGGCCGTGATGTATCTCGGCAAGATTGTGGAAGTTGCCGATCGCAATGAGTTGTACGACACTCCACTGCATCCCTACACCAAGGCCCTGCTCTCGGCCGTGCCTATTCCTGATCCGGTGATCGAACGCCAGCGCGAGCGGATCATCCTCACCGGTGATGTTCCAAGCCCAATCAATCCACCGTCTGGCTGCCGTTTCCATACTCGATGCCCGTATGTGATGGATGTCTGCAAGAAGGTCGACCCGATCTTCGCGGATCAGGGCTCCGGCCACTTCGTGGCCTGCCACCTCTATCCCGGGTCCGGCGCCGATACGGCCGAGCAGGCCGCGGTCCGCGCCGCCGACTAGGCTGCGCCACCCTACGGCTCTGACAAACGGCGATGACGCATACTTACCGCGTCGTCGCCGTTTTCCCTTTTTCCGAGGCCACCCTTCGTGAACCTGAGCCCAAACTTCCGCGACCCCGACCAGATCATCGCGTTCCTCGTCTCGTTCGTGATTGCCACGTCGATTCACGAGTTCATGCACGCCTGGACCGCCTTCAAGCTTGGCGATCCAACTGCTCGCGACCTTGGGCGCATCACGCTCAACCCGATGTCGCACTTTGAGCCGTTCGGGTTCTTCGGCATGGTCATGATCTCGATCGGATTTCCGTTTATTGGCTGGGGCAAGCCCGTGCCGGTCAATCCTTCCCGGTTCACCCACCAGTTCACCCGGCACCGCAAGCGTGGGATGGCGATGGTCGCCATTGCTGGACCGCTTTCAAACGTCGCCCAGGCCCTCATGATGGCGATTCCCTACCAGCTCGCCGTTCGTAGTCGGATCGAGGTCAACGAGCAGGTGTGGCTTTTCATCACCAGTTTCATCACGGTCAACGTGCTCCTGGCTTCGTTCAACATGATCCCGATTCCGCCGCTCGATGGCCACAAGATCCTGATGGGCATCCTGCCCGACTTTTGGCGGCCGGTCCTCGAACCACTCGAGCGGTATGGATTCCCCGTCCTGCTGCTGCTCTTCTTCATCGGCGGACAGTTGGGCGGGTCACTGGTCAACGGCATCATGCTTCCTGTCCGGGAACTGGTGTACAACGCGGTCAACATCGGACTGTGATCGCCAATCGCCAGGCACAGTGGCTGCGGGCATCGATCATGCCTATTGGGCGGCGTATTCGGCAGGTTCGGCGTCACGCGTTCGCCGGCAACCGGGCAGTGAACGTGCCTCCCCACCTCTACCGCCTCATCTTGCCCAGGCTGCATTGCAGGTTCAGCAATCTTGGTCCGGGCGACCAGCGGCACCTGGTCGCCGTGGCCTGGCGGCTCCAGAAGGCCGGTGCGAACGACGATCTTGTGACCGCTGGACTCTTGCATGACATTGGCAAGTCCGCTCCTGGCGTCACGATCCGGGTGACCGACCGAGTCGCCCGCGTCGTGCTCGGTCGCCTCGTCCCGGCAGCGCTCGCGCGCCTGGCGCAACGGCCACATCCCCCTCGATGCGGCTCGGCGCTCTGGGTGCTGGCCAGGCACCCGGCCGCCGGCGCCGACCTCGTGGGCC
>JALZMD010000386.1 GCA_030858375.1 Chloroflexota bacterium | reverse complement strand
CCCCCGGCCCAGAACAGGGGCTGGATGCCGAGCGTATCGACCACGACTGCCCCAATCGCAAGCGAGAGCAGCCGCATCGCGTTCCACGACACGTCCAGCAACGTAAAGACTCGTCCCCGAACCCGATCGGGCACTGCCCCCTGGACCGTCGAGTTGAAGACGACCATCCCGGCCGAGGTGTTCAGGCCGTACACGAACAGGATAAGGAGTGCCACCGGCAGCGGCGCGAACACGGCGATCAGCACGTCGCCAACGCCCCGGATGACATAGGGTACGAACAACCAGCGCGCATTCCGGTAATCCGTGGCGAACGTGTTTGGTATCAGCGGGCCCAATAACGCACCAACGCCGATCGCCCCGATCAGCCACGCGAACCCGGCTGCTTCCAACTGGAGATGACGTTCCGAAAGCACAACGAGCATCGCACCGGTGGCCCCGACCGCGAATGATGCCAGCGATTGCACGACCAGCAGCCGCGAAACGAGGGGGTCGCGCAGGCCGAAGCGCAGGCCCTCGCGGGCGTCAGCGAAATACCGATCCAGCCCGCGCGTGCTCGCCTGGTCGAGTTGCCCGGCGTGTGGGGGAATGACGAGGCGCACGATGAGGAGGGCCGAAATCACGAACGATGCGGCGTTGAGGATGAAGGCCGATTCGGTGCCGATAAGGGCGATCAGCCCACCGGCGATCGCCGAGGCGATAATCTGCACGAGCCGGCCTGTCGACCACGACACCGAGTTGGCGGCCAGGCGCTGCTCCTCCGTGGTGATCGTGGGAATTACGGCCTGTACGGTCGGATTGAAGAACACGTTGCCCGCCGCCACGCCGGCCGCGACGATATACGCATGCCATGCGCCCTGGGGCCAGACGAGGGAAAGCACCAGCACGGCCCGGATCAGGTCGGCTCCGATCAGGACAGATTTCCGGTTGAACCGATCGATGAACACCCCGGCGATGGGGCCAAGCACCAGCACCGGAACCACTTCCGCCGCCACCAACACCGCGACCGCAAGCCCTTGACCCGTGAGCTGAAACACGAGCACGACCAGCGCGATGTAGTGCAGCGTGTCCCCAAAGCTGGAGACCAGCTGGGAAAGCCACAGTGGGAAGTACGAGGGGCTACGTGCCACATCGATATAGGATCTGAACACGTGAGCGAAGCGGTGGGCTATCATGCATGGCATCGTAGCCGATTTCATCTGTGCCGCCACCTGGCAATGTACCAGAACGTCCACAGGGTATCGTGTGGCACGATTTCAAGCCGACATCACCGTGGACGAAGACACAAACCCCGCCCGCCTGCTGGCGCGCAACGGCGAGCGGGCGGAGGCGCAAGAGGGGTCACTGCCGGTGGCTGATTGGCACGCTGGCTAGACGGCGCCACGAAATCTTGCGGAACAAGGTGGAGCGTGAGAGCCTGCGTTATACGCGACATCGTGGCCGGGGCAATCGGAGCCCACATCGCATCTGCCGGAACCGGCACAGTCCCGCGCAATGGCACGCACGACTGCGACCGGCGTAATCGGTGATGTTCATCCCGGCGAAGTGCAGGAGATATCAGGCAAGGTGGAATGATGCGGCGAACGATCGGGGCACTGTTTGTGGCGATGTGGCTTATTGCTGCACCCGTGTCGGCTGACCATGGACCGTCGTTCGATGTGACGTGTGCAATGGATGCCGCCCAGGTCGTGCTGGACCCAGGGCATGGTGGGCCGGATCCCGGTGCCGTCCATGACGCGTATGGACTCCACGAATCCAGCCTCAATCTAGAGATAGCGCAACAGGTCTCGGACATTCTTCGCGACGACTATGGCTACACCGTCGCCTTGACGCGTGAGGATAATGAGACCGAGCTGGGAAACTCGGAACGTGGCGCGATCGCGAATGCATGCGCTGCCACCGTCTTCGTGGAAATCCATCTGAACGCTGCGGAGGACCGCAGTGTCGACTACGCCCAGACATTCTGGGGTGAGAAGGAGAAAGACCTGGCCTTCAGCCAGGTTATGAACCGTGCGCTGGGGTCGCTTGACATTCCGGTCAACGCTGTCGATCGTTTCGACAATGGGGGATTGCTGCGGGCGAAAATGCCCAGCATCCTGGTCGAGGCGGTCTTCCTCTCCAATGTCGACGAGGCGCAGGCGCTGGCGGAGGGAACGAGGCAAAAAGAAATTGCCCGGGCGATCGGAGACGGGATTGCGTCATGGCTTGCGCTCGGGAATGGCTAAGTCAGAGCTGAATTCGGTGTACGTATTTTCTCCACCCTGGATTCTGGAAAGGATGAGCTCATGAGGACAGTTCGTCCTGACGCAAGGATAATCCTGTTAGTTGCCCTGTGTTTCATTGGCGGATGGATTGGTTCCCTCGTCACCTCGCCTCTTCCGTCCCCGGCGGGCGGAGGTCTGGTCTATTCGGCTGGTCAGACTGTCTATGGCGCCACGACCGGCGAGTGGAGTGCACGTCATTGGCAATGGACGCTCAGCCTGCCTATCGGAGAGAATCCCGGTCAGGATGCGACGGGTGTTCGCTGTGCAACTGGCCAGACTGCGCAGATCTTCTTTATCCCCCGTAACTTTCCCTCGTGTGAAGTCCCGGCTGGAACGCTGCTGTTTGTACCGATCGCCGGAACCGAATGTTCCACAGCAGAGTCTCCGCCCTACCATGGCGAGACTGAGTCTGAACTGCGAGCATGTGCGTCCGCAGATGTAGACCGTTACACCGGCATCAGTGTGCGAATCGATGGCGAGCTTGTGCCGGATATCGGCGCCTACCGCGCGTCATCGCCGATATTCAGCCTGACGTTGCCAGAGAACAATGTTCTGGGAGTCTCGCCAGGTTCAGCCAGTGCAGTTGCCGACGGGTACCAGTTCCTGCTGGCGCCACTGCCCCCCGGCGAGCATGAAATCATGGTCCATGTGGAACTTCAGGACGGCACGGTTCTCCCGGACAAGATCATACGATTTACCGTGGTGGAGTCGTCATGACGTATTGCATTCTCGTGCACAAGGTCCGGTTGCTCCGCATGGTTACCTGACTACACAACGCTCGCGCCACGCCCGACCGCGCGGGACGACCAAAACCCCGCGACGGTCGACGAGGACACGAGCCTGTCCCGGTGGCTGGCGCCCAATGGCGATCGGGCGGCGGGTCGAGTCGCTCGCCGGATGGGCAGACCTCATCCCACCCGGTGTTACATGCCCGGTGCGCCGAGTATTTCGGCGAATACGAACGTCAGGATGAGGACGCCGATGATCGTGGCAATCGCCGCAAGTCGCCAGCGTTCCATGGCGATTCCCTTCGCGAAAGACGTGGGAACGGAGCACGCGTTGGCGACGACTATAGGAGCAGACGGCGCGAATGCCATCGCCCTTCGCAATGATTTAAGGATTGCCCGCTCGTGACGTTGGATTAGCCAATCACCATCGTCAGCGACCGTGGTGATCACCCCGCGATCGAGGCCGGAATCGGGCGAGCGCGGAGCCCAGCCCGGCCGAAGACCACCAAGCCACCCGCGAACACGCCGGCCTCGACCGGTAACGAACAGGCGGCCCGCCACGGTCCTGAGCGGTCAGGTCGTTGATCGTCAGCGTAACCCGAGTTGTTCCAGACGGGTCAGGTTGTCCTCGATGCCCCAGGCCGCGACGATCCGGCCCTCGCGGAAGCGGAAGATCGAGACCTCGTCGATCGCCTCGAAGCGGCGGCCCGTGGGCGGATGGCCCAGCCACTCGCCACGGTGGGTGGCGGAACACGTGAACCGCCCGACGACGGTGTCGCCTTCCGCGATGAGGTCGATGATCTCCATCCGCATATCGGGAAACGAGATCTGGAACGGCGCGATCCATTGCTTCGCGTCGCCGGCCAGTTCCGGTGCGTAGAGGTCGTCGATCACGTCCAGCCGGCCACCGTTCAGGACGTCGTCCACGAGTCGCCGGATGACAGCCTTGTGAGCAGGTGACGCGCTCGTTGCATCCATGGTCATTCCCAGTTTCCGGCGTC
>JALZMD010000378.1 GCA_030858375.1 Chloroflexota bacterium | reverse complement strand
CTGTTCCCAGATGGGCTCAACCAGCGATACTGGCACGACCGGCACGGAATCCTCCAGCGAAACCGCGAGTGAGCATCGCTATCGTCGACGGCCCCGTGCCTGTCCGTCACCTATTGCCGGTCGCTCTTATCCGCTTCCGCTATCGGCACCACGTCCCTTGCCGCCGGCCAGCGCAAGGGCATGGCCCGCCAGGAGGCATCGCCCATGGCGTCGCCGGTCGCGACACCAATCGTGGGCGCCGGCGACCTCCAACTAGGCACATCGCGGTGCTGACTGGCTCGAATCCGCTCTCCATCAATGATACCGATACCGAATACGGCATCCATGGCACCGACCTCAGGAGCAGCTTCCTCTACAACGACCAGCTCTATATCGTCTTCGGTGACACCTTTGGCCCGGCTGGAACCGACTGGCGAAGCAACGTTCTCGCCATCTCAACCGATGATGACCCCAGCGATGGCATCACCTTCGACCGCTTCATCGAGCACCGGCCCGGTCACGCCGGAGAACTCCTTGCGTCACGGAAGATCGATTTCGAGGAGATCACGGTCATCCCCACCTACGGCGTGGCCGTGGGCGACCGCCTCTTTCTCCATTACATGTCGGTCGAGCATTGGGGCGAGCCTGGCTATTGGGACCTGGGGTCGGCCGGTTGGGCGTATTCAGACGACGCCGGCGAAACATGGACCAAGGATACCGAGGCGATGTTCCCCGGTGATACCAACTGGGGCCAGGTCACGATCGAGGAGCACGAGGGTCACCTCTACCTCTTCGGCATTCCTGGCGGTCGCTTCGGCGACCTCAAGCTCGCCCGTGTCGTCCCGGAACAATTGCTCGATATCGGCGCGTACGAATATTGGGATGGCGCGAGCTGGGTGGCGACGCCCGATTCCGCCGCCTTCCTCGTCGAAGGGTCGATTGGCGAACTCTCGGTGCGCTGGAATTCCTACTACGGGCGCTGGTTGATGATGTACCTGATCGATGATATGGGTCAGATCGTGGTCCGCACCGCGCCGGAGTTGACCGGGCCATGGGATGAGCCGCGCGTTGCCGTCCGATCGGCCGAGTATCCGGCCCTTTACGCGCCATACATGTTCTCGAAGTGGAACGACGGCCCGGACATCTTCTTCCTGATGTCCCTGTTCGGTCCCTACAACGTCTGGCTCATGAAGACGTCGATCCCGGATTTGGCGCCGTGGCCGGAGTAGTCGCCGACGACCCCTGGAACCCAAGGACCGAATCGATACGTACTTAAACGAAAGGACCGAGACTCGTTCGAGTCCAACGGAGGTTTTTCCAATGACCACCCGCCTTGTTGCCGCACTCGCCGTTGTCTTCACGCTTGTATCAGTTTCGGTTGTGCCAGCTACGGGCCAGGCACAGGAAGCATCCGACCCTTGCCGCGAGGATGGCACGCCGGTTGCCTCGTCTGGTGCGACGCCGGCCATCGCAAGCGAGTCTCAATCCGTCGAGTTGGAAAATGGCGAGGCGCTCTTCTGGCCAGCCGGAGATCGCGGCGTGTTGCTCCTCCACGGCGCCGCCTACGATGCCGCATCCTGGGAGCCGCAGGCGAGCGTGCTTGCAGCCGAAGGCTACACGGTACTGTCACTGGAAACGTTGTCGTCCGAAGCGGTGCTGGAAGGTATCGAGTTCCTGGTTGGCGAATGCGGGGTGAGCGGCGTAACCGTGGTTGGGGCCAGCGCTGGCGGCGCCTCGGCGCTGGATGCCCTCGGGAATGATCCGCAAGGTGTCGCTGGCCTGATTCTGCTGGGCGCGACTGGCGAGGTTGACGCTCTCGGCGGCTATCCCAAGCTGTTCACCGCCAGCGAAGAGGAGGGTCTCGCGGACCAGCTTGAGACGATGGCGGAAAATGCAACGGGCGAGGTGAACGATACGCTGATTCTGCCCGGCGCTGAACACGCCCAGGCCATCTTCGAGTCGGACCAGGGGGACGCCCTGATCGAGGCGATGCTTTCCTTCCTGGAAGACAACGCGGCGTGGGAATCCGAATAGGTTCGGCCGGGCTTGCCCCCAATTCGTGTCGTACTCTCGAATGGTTGAACGCGACGGGAGGCAAAATGAACGAGGTGAGCCGCATTTCGGTCCAGCCAGCGTGCCGGGTCATCTGCCCGGGTGACGCCTACGAAGGCAAGCAGGGCCCGCAATACGCTGCTGGCGTCAGTGCCGAAAGCGCGGGCGCCACCGGTCCCTGGCTCGGCACAATCAGCATCGCTCCTGGCACACGTACCAAAGCCCATCGGCACGAGCGGCAAGAAACCGCCATTCTCGTACTCACCGGAGAAGTCGATATGTGGTCGGTCCCGGACCTGTCAATCACCAGGTAACGAAGGCGGACGACTACCTCTACATCCCCGCCGGCGTCTCCCACAGCGCCGCCAATCGCAGCCAGACTCACCCGGCCACGGCGGTCGTGGCCCCTACCGATCCCAACGTGCAGGAGCGCGTCGTGCTCCAACCGGAGTTCGATGATCTCCTTCCGGGCGCGCCTCCCAGGCGGGCTGATCTCCGCTGAACGGGCTGGTGACATCGGCGGATCAGCGGTCGACCGGTGTACCCTTAGGGATACGTCGCGGGCTGCGCGCGTCACGGACGCTATTTTGCCTATCCTCAGGGATGCCCCCTCCCACATGCCGACCATGTCCACGATCGAGGTTCGTTTGTCCGCCCACTCCCAGGCTGCAACCGCTGTCCGTCACC
Organism: Chloroflexota bacterium; assembly: GCA_030858375.1. Lineage (GTDB taxonomy): Bacteria > Chloroflexota > Chloroflexia > Thermomicrobiales > UBA6265 > JACCYX01. Next base: position 3,798 of record JALZMD010000378.1, on the reverse strand, counting down.
GCCTCGATACCCATTTCCTCAAGTGGCTCGGCGCGATCCCGAATCCAGAGAAACCACAGCTCATCGTTACGAGCGTCCGCGACGAGCCCGGTTGGGACGGCAAGGTCCGCCTGATCCAGGGCGTGACTGGCCCCGAAGGCGTTGTCCTGGCGGTCTCGCCTTCAGTCGCTTACCGCTTCGCCGGGGTCGATCTCGATGCGCTCTTCCGGGATGCCGGCTTGCCCGACGCCTGCGCCCGGTTGCAGGCGACGCTCGGCGTGGCCGTGAGTTTTGGCATGCCTACCTTCCGCTGGGCCGAGACGGCGGCCGACCACCCGGCAATCGGCGAATGGGTCGATAGCGATGATCCACGCATTCCGGACTGGCTCCGACTCTTCAACGGGGGTGTGCTCGCCACCTTCGACGCGCAGGGAAATTACCAGGCGGGCGTCGGGCTGAAGCGACATAACGACGTCGCTCGCGAAATCTCGGTCGGCACCGATCCCGAGCATCGCGGCCAGGGGTACGCCACGCAGCTCGTCGCCCAGGCGGCACGTCACATCATTGCCGAGGGGGGAGTGCCGATCTACCAGCACGGTGGTGAGAACGACGCCTCGGGCCGGGTCGCTGACCTCGCTGGCATTCCGGATCGCGGCTGGCACATGCTCGAAATCCACCCCGGTGCCGTTGGCGACGTCCGCGGCTGAGGCTGGCTGTGGATGGGTGGCGGCGCGTAGCGTTAAATTGTCATTCCGCAGCGAGCGTCAGCGAGTGGAGGAATCTCCTGCCGCAGCAGAGGTCAACCATCCCGAAGGTGCCTCGGAGGACTGCGGACCTCATCGGGAGATTCCTCTGGTCGGCTTCGCCTCCCGACGGAATGACATGTGAGTCGCTTCGCTCCTGATCGATGTCTGTCACTGGGATCCTTAAATCCCACGCATTTCCTATTTGCCTTCCGGTATCCCCAGGGAAGCGGGTATCATTTCGGTAGCAGCGTCGCCGCCTCACACCGAAGGATCACCGCATGACCGTCTTCGCGCTCCACGAAAACTCCGACTGGTTTCCACCCTTCGCCGCCGCGTTCGATGCAGCTGGCCTCGACTATGTCGAGTGGCACCTGATCACCGGCGCGATCAACCTCGATGCCGTCCCACCTGAAGGCATCTTCTGGAACCGGCTCAGTGCTTCCTCGCACACCCGCGAGCATCCGTGGGCCAAGGACTACACCCGTGCCCTGCTGGAATGGCTCGAAGCCCACGGTCGGCGGGTCGTCAATGGCCGTTCGGTGGTCGAGATGGAAGTCAGCAAGGTGCGGCAGCTCACGGCCCTCAAGGCGTTCGGGATCGACGTACCCCGCACGATCGCCGTCATCGGCAAGGATGACCTGGTCACTCGCGCCGCAGAGATGCCGGTTCCCTTCATCACCAAGCACAACCAGGGCGGCAAGGGACTCGGTGTCCGCCGCTTCGACCACCTCGCCTCCTTCGAAGCCTACGTCGCGTCGGAAGAGTTCGAACAACCGGTCGACGGCATCACCCTGTTGCAGGAATATATCCAGCCGAGATCGCCGTTCATCACCCGGGCCGAGACGGTTGGGTACGAATACGTCTACAGCATCACGGCCGACACCGCGCGCGGCGGCTTCCAGCTCTGCCCAGCCGATGCCTGCGAGCTGGACGAGCAGGGCCGCCCGATAGTGGCCGAGAGCCTGTTCGCCCTGCGCGAAGGCTTCCACAGCCCGCTCATCGACCAGTTTCTCGGCTTTGCACGCACGTATCATCTGGAGATCGCCGGATTCGAGTTCATCGAGGCCGCCGATGGCCGGATCTTGACCTATGACGTCAACACCAATACGAATTACAACCCCAACGTCGAGGCGATCGCCCCGAAATCAGGCCCGGCCGAAATCGCCAGTTACCTTCAGCGCGTCGAGGCGGAGATGTTCGCCTTGACCGGTTGATCAGCCGGCCGTCTCGAACTGGAGGTCGCCTTCGTAGAGGCGGCGGATGATCGACTCCGCAGTGGGTTCCTCGATCCGGATGTCAGTCACGTTAAGGGCCATCGCCAGATCCCGGATCAGTTCACCGGAGGTCGCCTCCCGGCTGTCGAACGTTACCGTCACCTGCGTTGGCTCCGGCTGGGACGGGACCGCGCCGGGCCGGCTCGCCAGGGCGCGGGATGCCGTTTCGACCGCCGCCTCGTCCGGTTCGGTTAGCGTCAGGTGTATCCACCGCTCCCACCCGAACCGCGCGGTCACCTCGGCCAGCGCGCCGTCGTAGACGATCTTTCCCTGGTCAATCATCACCATCCGGTCGCAGAGCTCTTCGATGTCGCCGAGGTCATGCGAGGTCAGCATCACGGTCAGCCCCCGCTGGCGGTGCATATGCCGGATGAACTCCCGGAACCGGGCCTTGACCGAGACATCGAGCCCGATCGTTGGCTCGTCGAGGTAGAGCACCGGTGGCCGGTGCAGGAGGGAGGCGGCCAGGTCGCAGCGCATCCGTTGCCCGAGCGAGAGCTGCCGGGCCGGTACCCGCAGCAGCGGCTCCAGGTCGAGCACCTCGATCAGTTCTGCGAAAGATTCTCGATAGATGTGGTCAGGCAATTCGTAGATATCGCCCAGTAGCCGGAACGACTCGCCAACCGGGATGTCCCACCACAGTTGCGTTCGCTGTCCGAACACCACCCCGATCCGCCGCGCATTCTCGACCCGGTTCTGGAACGGGGTCAATCCATTGACGGTAATTTCCCCGGAGGTGGGAACGAGGATGCCGGTCAGGAGCTTGACCGTGGTCGACTTGCCGGCGCCGTTCGGCCCGACGTAGGCGACGCTCTCGCCCGTCATGATCCGGAGGTTGACGCCCTCGACCGCCACGACATCCTTCCAGGCCGGCCGGAACAGGTGGCGCACGGCGCCTTTGAGGCCGGGTTCCCTGACCGGGCGCCGGAAGTGCTTGGTCAGATCCCTAGCCTCGATGATCGGCTTTGTGTCAACGTTCACTGCGGTCAATGTCCCACTCCCTGGTAGCGATTGAGCGCCTTGCGCCAGAACCACGCCGTCAGCAGGACAGCGACCAGCGTGACGAGTGGCGCGACGAACCCCAGCCAGCGCCACGCCGAGTCCTTGTCGAGCAGTACCAGTGCCGGGAAGTAGCTGATGAAGGCGTAGGGCGCGACGACCGTGACCAGCACCTTGATTACGTTGCTGTAGATATCGAGCGGGAACTTGGCGAAGTCGATGAGCATGGCGTAGGCGGTCGGGACCGCGCTCTGCGCTGACGGCTCCCAGAACCCGATCATGTTGACCAGGAACCCGATCGCAATGAGCAGCCCAAGGCTCGACAGGACCGAAACGACGAGGAACAAGGCCTTCCATAGTTCCCAATCCATCGGCGACCGGGTCGTGCCCAGGATCAGGAGCGTCACGCCCAGCGAGAATTGCCCGACACCGTGAATGCTTGCGAGCCGGGTCGCCACCTGCATTGCCGGCGAGACGGGGCGGACGAGGAGACGATCGAATTCCCCGGAGTTGACGAGGGAGCGCAGAAGCCAGGGGCCGTCGCAGAAGAGTTCTCGCAAGCCAGCCGGGATGAGCGTGAGGCCGTAGAGCACGGCCACCTCCCAGGCTGACCAACCTCCAAGCTCGTCGATTTGCCCGAACAGGGCGGTGATGAAGACCAGCCCCGCGCCGTGCATGAGCGTGGATCCCAGGATCCCAATCCAGAAATCGGCCCGATACTCGACCACCGTCCGCAACTGGATCAGCTGCAGCTTCGCGTACAACCGGGCGTTCTTCCGGAATCTGGATGGTATGGATGC
>JALZMD010000354.1 GCA_030858375.1 Chloroflexota bacterium | reverse complement strand
GAGCCGGGCAATGTCGCTGCGGTCAATCCGGTTGAGCGGTTTGGGACCGACGAGTTGCTCGAAGACGTTGAGATCGTAGCTATAGGAATCAATCGTGTTGTGCGGCCGATTCAGCGTTTCGAGGTGGCGTCGATAGGCTGTTCGCGCCAGGTCCAGACTGGAGCGGGCCGAAATCGGTGGTAACCCGCCGACGTCGGAGATGAACGTCCCCCGATCGCCGTCTGTAAACAAGTCCAGTTGGACAGACCGATGATCGAGGACATCCGCTTCCAGCTGGGCGTGCACCGCACTGGCCGCTGGTGGAAGGTCTCGCTCGTCCGTAGTGACGCCATCACGTCCCCGAAAACGGGAGACATGGTCAGGGTGCTTCTCGTCGTCAGGATCAGGTCGATCGGGCATGGAGATCTCCAATTGCCGGTTGACGGGTGCCTGCCGCTGCCCTCGATCGATCCTAAAGTGAGGATCCACCGTATGTCAAGCTGAAGGCGTTGCTCGACGGCCAGGAATTTCTGTGCAAGTTGCACTGAAAACCAGTCGCCCTTTGTGAAAAGTGAAACGATACTGTCATCCTGGTCGAGCCTTGATCCCGGAACCCTATGCTAATATCGTCATTGCAAGATCGCCTCGGATCGTCGGAGCGCACGCCGTCGGATCGTTCTGGCACCTGAGATCAGCCTCCCGTATTCGGAATGGTTCACCCGTTACCAGAGTATGGCTAGTCATGAAACGGACATCCTCATGGGCGAACTCGTCGTCGGACGTCCCGCACTACAGGTACGAACCGCAATCTCCATTCCTCTTGACATGGTTTCGGTCATGTCGCTGCTGTACCGCGCCGTACCCGGCAGTGGGCTCGACCGGTGGTTGATCGCCGCCCGGCGAGCGCTGCCACGGCAGCTTCAGGAAGATCTTGATGTTCTCCACGGATTCTCGGGACGACTCCTTTACTACATGGAAGAACCGATCATGCGGTTCGACCCCTTGCGTGAAGATCGGCTGCCCGCGTCGATCGACGATCTCCTTTGGTTCCTAGGGGAGCTGCCGGCCCACAATTATCGGGAGATGGCCATCCGCGCGCTGGATCGGGTTCACCAGGATCTCGGAACCGGTCTTGCCGCCCCGTCACTCGATGAGGAAAACGCCTGGTATCGTTATGTGGAACCGGGCCTGACGACCGCTGACGCCGCCGATGTCGTGCAATTGATCCGTGACCCGGAACAGTTGAAATGGCGAACGATGCGGCTAATTCGCGGGGTATGGGATTCCGTTTACCGGGATGAATACGAGCAGCGGCGCGGGGAACTGGAAGAAGCGGAACGGATCGCCCGGGTCGAGGCCAGCCGGGGTTTCGGCGTGGCGTTCGCGGAGCTCACCGGCAACCGTTTGCCTTCCACGCTGGCCGCGGGCCTCAACCAGGTGGCCAGCGTAACCTTCTGTCCCTCGGCGCACATTGGCGCCTTCATTAGCTATATTAGCTATCCGCCTGACCTCGTTGTGTTCTTTAGTGCCCAAAATGTGGTTGCCGCCGTTGCCGGGCTCGGTGTGCCCGAGGTGGAGCTGGAGCCGATCCGGTCCGACCCGGACACGGGCATCGCGATCCAGGCACTGGCCGGCGATGATCTGCTGGAGATGCTCCGCGCCCTTGGTGACGCGAATCGCCTGCGTATCATCGACCTGCTCAGCAGCGGCCAGCTCTACGCCCAGGAAATCGTCGGCCGGCTCGGCATCGCCCAGTCGGCGGTGTCCCGCCACCTTTCGCAACTGGAGCGGGCGGGCTTGATCCAGGTTGAGCCTCGGCGGGGCATGAAGTATTACGCGATTGATCGGGAGCGGGTCGAAGCACTCGCCGATACATTGCGGGCGCGTGTTCGTTAGACTATTCGTACAAGCCAATCCAGCCTGGAAGTCGTGCAATTCATCACAAATACCCGATGGGGTCTAGACAACACCATATCGCGATGCTACGATAGTCGCAGACGACTCAGTAACAGAGACGCTGCAGCGCTTCCGGGCGCCAAGAATACGTTGACAACTTAACCATTTGGCTCGCCGGAATCGTCTCACAGCGATTATCGATGCAGGGCTGCCCGGTACACGATGACACTCCGATGACATCGATCCCAAACTATCGTGGGCCGTAGATTCCTTTGCCGCCTCGGGCGACGTTAGCCGGTCGCCTGGCTTAACAAATCCTCATCTTCCTCACAACAGTGTGCTGGCACCTGAAGGAAACGATGGATGTTGGTACCACTTCAAAACTTCCTCTCCGAAGCCTGACCAGTCGATCGCGGTCAGGCTGGTAATCCTCGGCTGCGATCGAGCAGAAACAAAACATCGCCCGGTGCTTAGGCATCGGGCGATGCTGTTTTAAGGGCAGTATGCGGGCCCGGGATTCACGACTCGCCGCCCTGCGGTCAAGCCCGGCGCAAGCGTGTTACTCGCTCCGGAACTCGCCCCGACCCGGGGCGTCCGCGTCAGGTGTAGCCGTCACCAGCTGGGCAAGGTCTGCCTTATTTCGGTTATGAAACTCTAGGATCGCGCGGCTGAACGGTGCTGGGTTGGTGGCACAGGCACTGCAAAAACGGACCGGGGACGATACGTCACGCGTATCTGTGCTCCAAGCGCCGATGCATCACGGTAGCGTTCCACATCATCATAGGCACTGACCGCGGCCAGCATCCCGGACCGCGACAGCTGCCAGAAGCCTGGAATCGCCGAAAGATCCAGAGATTCTTCGGCGGCAGCGACGGCGAATGCCGCGCGAGCCTCGTCGACCCGCCCGCTTCGTGCGAGGAACAAGCCTCGTACTCCAGCCGATCGGGCGCTTCGTTCCAGATCTTCGATGTCAGGTGAAAAGTCCGTCCCGGGCTGATTTCGTAGCTGCGGGTGTCGTCGCCAACGAAACGTTGGCATTGGTTCGAGATCAATGGGTTCGGCGGCTGGTTGGTCATCCTGGTACAACGTGATCAAATTCCCGTGGACCTGATGGTCGCAAGCGAACGGAATGAGGGCATCCGATACCGGAACAGCAGCCTGTCGCCGGAAGAGCCAGCGTAAAAATCGGCCAAGACCATCCAACATTCCGTTGGATCGGCCTTCCAGTTCGCGATAGGCAGAATCCGTCAGCAACATCGTTACTCTCCTCAAACCGTAGGGCGGAGACAGCGTGACCGGGCACGCCCGTACATCATTCGAGAGGTCTGGAGGGTATGACACTCTGGCAAACCTGACTGGCTTGGATGCTACCACGATGACTGTACGTACACAAGGTACGTGGCATCTCCTGCACCATACAACTGGAGTATGGGCCACACTGGCAGAATGACCGGTGTACCCGCTCCTTGCCGAGGTACGACAATAGACAGGCGCCACCCTCGTTTGGGCGGAGGAATTGTTTCGGAAACGGAGCCATGCAATTTTGCCTGAAGCACCCTTGACCACCCCTATTCCCATGTTTGCCACGCCGGGGGACCTCGACCGTGTCGCCGACCTGATCCGGATGAGCGAGCGCATGTCGGTTTTCACCGGCGCCGGCATCAGCACCGAATCGGGTATTCCCGATTACCGAGGCCCGGACGGCGTTTGGGCACGCCAGGCTATCCCCCACATCGACACCATCCGGACCGATGCCGAGGCCCGTGCCGAACACTGGCAGGACCGGCGGCGTCGCTATCCCGAGATGTTCGCCAGGGTACCCAACGCCGGGCACGAGGCAATTGCCGAGTTCGAGGCCACTGGACGGTTACTGACGGTGATCACCCAGAATATCGATGGCCTTCATCAGAAGGCCGGAAACAGCGCTGACCGGGTCATCGAACTGCACGGCTCAACGCATGTCATCAGGTGCACGCAGTGCGGCCAAACCTACAGCGGCACCGAGATTCAGCAGCGGCTCGACCAGGATGAGTTGGACCCCAGGTGCCCGGTCTGCGGTGGCGTGCTTCGAACCGGCACCGTGTTGTTTGGTGAGTCCCTGCCGGAGCGGGCCCTGCGAACTGCTCACGCGGTAGCCCAGGCAACGGATCTCATGGTGGTGGTGGGGAGTTCACTCGTCGTTAATCCCGCCGCACGGCTTCCCGTGATTGCGAAGGATTCCGGCGCCCGTCTCGTTATCATCAACCAGTCAGGGACGCCGATCGATGACCTGGCCGATGTTCGGATCCAGGCTGGAGCCGGTGACACGCTCTCGGCCATAGTGGCGCGTGTGCGCTCGGGGGACCAGTAGTTTGATGGAAGCCAGGCAATATCCCCGTCCCAATCCGCGAAGTGAAGTGAGCGATCATCATTGCTTCGGATGCGGACAACTCAATGAGCACGGATTGCGCCTCGAACTATTCCCGGACCCCGATGGATATGGGGTGTTTACGTCGTTCGTTCCGCCCGCCCGCACCGAGGGGTACACGGGCATGGTTCACGGCGGCATCATCACCACCGTTCTCGATGAAGTCATGGCCTGGTCACTCGCCCGCCATGGAATCTGGGCAGTCACCGGGCAACTCACGACACGCTACCGCAAACCGGTCATGCTGGGCGAGGCCACGACCGCCAGGGGCTATCTCCTTCGTGACCGCGGCCGGGCGCTCGAGATGCGCGGGGAATTACGGCGCGATGCCGATGACGGGCTCCTTGCCGATGCGACCGCGATGTTTATCCGGGTGCCGGAGTCGACGGCGTCCGAATGGCAATCGCGCTATGGATCATTTGGCAAAGACGAGCTTCCCGCAGGCAACGGATCATGAAACTGTATCTCGGGGGACCGATGTTCGTGGCCGCTGAAGTTCGGTATAACCTGTGGCTGGCCGGGCAGCTACGGGAGCACGGCTTTGAGGTCTACTGCCCGAACGAAAGCGAACCGATCAATGACAAGACCCGCAATGACATAACAGCGTCAAAGATTTACGCCGCCGACATCGATGCGCTTGAGTGGGCCAACGTGTACGTCTGTCAGGTGAGTGAAGATTCGGGCACCAACTGGGAAGCTGGCTACATGGACTGCCTGAGCAAGCGGGTGGACCCATCGCGACACCACGGGGTCCTCGGACTCGCCACCGACATCCGCCTCAGCCAGTTACCAGATCCGGCTCGCCATGGCATCGACAATCAGGCTTTCTACATCAATCCATTTATCGTTGGGGGGATGCAAGCATCACTCGGGGTCGTCTATACCGAAGAGGAGTTGATTATTCGCCTCAAGGAGATCGACGCGTCAAAGGTTGATTCCGGCGATCCGTCGGAGCGTTAATTACGGTCCAATGCCTGTGCCGCCTGCTGTTGCGCTGACGCGACAAGCAGGTTGAGCGCCCGGAGAAGATTGCCGATCGAATCGTCGTCAAGCAGGTACAGTGCCAGCTCCGTCTCCTCCTCGGTGAAGGTCAAGAGGTCGTCGATTACATCATCGTCCTCGGCATCGGACAGGCTGGCTCCCTGAATCGCCGTGAGCCAGTCTGTCGCCTGCTGATTCGCGCTGCGCAGCGATTCCAGCAGGTCCTGCGCAACCTCGCTTCGAAACCGGGCCGATTCCTCGATTGCGGCGAAATCGGCCGCGGTCGCCTCAATCGTGTTATTCACCTCGGGGTCACCGGTCAACGCACGATAGGTGCCCGGAGTCGTAGCCAGGATAAACCCGAGTTCCTCGGTTTCGGCATGAGCCACGGCGCGTGGGCCCGGAGCAGAACGCTGGGCCGCTTGCTGCAGCGTTACAAGCCCCGCATCGAACATGTCCTTGCCAGTTCGCCCATCGCCGCCATGTTGGCGCAGGTCATAGGCATACACCAGGAATGCCGCCGGCCCAACCGAAGAGTCGAGCTGAATAGTAAAGATCGAGGCATTGGCGTCGCGTTTAATGGGGGAGAGATCTGCTGCCAGGTAAGCTGGTGACTCCGAAATGCCGAGGACTTGACCGAGGAAAATAGCGGCACCCTGCAGAACGGGATCATGCTCCGGGTCCAGCGACGGTCCGGTATCGATCGGTTCCGTCATATCCATTCCTTAGACATCGCTTGCGTGTCCTCATCATTCTGGCAGGGAGTGTTCCGTTCCTGCCAACGCCGTCGTATATTGCAATAGGCAGAATACCAGTAACACCGGTAGTGGCGTATCGGCCATCAAGACTGCTCCTATGTTGCGACCAGAATCTGCCCAGGGGGAAGATTGGGTGAAAGACCACAGCACCGCGGGCGAGTTCGTGGTATCTCCGGAAACGCGGCAAAAACTGGTCAACACGGCGCGTGTTGCAGCACAAAAGGCTTATGTTCCATACTCCCACTTTCCCGTAGGCGCCGCGGTACTCACCGAGGGAGGTGATATCGTATCTGGTGTCAACATCGAAAACGCCAGCTTCGGTCTCACAGCCTGTGGGGAGCGCGTCGCAATCCAAACGGCGGCGGCAATGGGACATCGTTCGATCATGGCAATCGCTGTCAGCGCACCACGGGCAGCGGGGACAACGCCATGCGGCGCGTGCCGACAGGTCATGAACGAATTCAAACCGGCTTCAGGCGAGTTGCTGGTCCTCCTTGACGGTCACGATTCAATCCTGGCTGTTCCGTTCTCCGAATTGTTGCCGAAGTCGTTCGGACCGCGTGATCTTGAACGTGGAGGGTAATTCCTAGTACTATGGGACTGCTGGGATAGTACATTCGGTTGCCATTCGGGAACATTCGGCCCGGCGCCGTGTGTTCGGGGTCCTCGCTTCATCCGCGGCGCGAACGCAATCCATCGCTCGCGTCACCGGATCATCCATAGCCACCGGAAAACAGGTGGCGAGCTCGAGGAGGGACTGCCATGCGAGGTCGTCCACTGGTTGTCGAATGGTCCGAATCGGCCGACACGATTCAAGCGATGTACGAGCGGGAACGGAATGGACATCGCCGGGCGCGTCTCCAGGCCCTTTGGTTGCTTCGCAGTGGGGCATCGATAGGTGAGGCGGGACGCGCGGTTGGGGTTGACTACCGCACCGTCCAGCGCTGGGTCTCATGGTATCGCCAAGGGGGCCTGGATGCGGTATTGATGCGCACGCCAGGCTATGCCGCACCGGGCCGACCGTCACGCCTCTCCGAACCGCAAATCGCCGATCTGGTGGGCAGATCGCGTAGTGGCCAGTTCCGAACGGTAAGTGAAGCGGTGAGCTGGACTTCCCAAACCTTTGGCGTGTCCTACACGTACACCGGCATGTACGCCCTGCTTGGGCGCCGGGGCGCGGAACAAACCGTCCACCAAGCCGCCCGGAGCGACGCAATGGAGGAGTAACCGGCCCTTGCCTGAAGCAAAGGTGTATTCCTGCCGCACCGTGATCGCGCTGAATCGCGTACGATTGCGTCCGGAACAGGGCGACTGTTTCAGGAAATATACGAGGGACACCCGGTGCCCAGAGCCAAGCTGAAAGAACTTGATGGGTTTCTTACGACATCGAGTGTCGCATCCATCTTTGGCCTCTCACCATATTTGATCAAAGCACGAATAGAGGACGGCACCCTGCCCGAGGCAAGCAGGGTCACCGATGGCGGAGTCCTGCTCTTTGATGATGACTGGGTCGACCGGGCCCGTGATGTCCTTTCTTCCGTCACCCTCCGGAAGCGGCGGCGCAGAACGTCGATGACGGCCCTGGTCCCAAGTCCCCATGCGTTCCTTGGCCACACTATCGGCGAGGCCGGTTGGCTCCCAGGCTGGGACCAGGTGGTCGGGTACTTTACGGCCGTGGCGGAGGCGTCGGAGCGTGTCGACGTTGAAGTGCTCGGGCAGTCTACCGAGGGCAGGCCGTACCTGGTCGTTGCAGTGTCGGCCCCGGAAAACCTCCGGGCCGAGGCCCGGCAGCGGAACCAGGATTCGCTCGGCCGGCTTCGGGACGCTCGACTGGCCGAGCCGGAAAAGGTCGCCCCCCTCATCGACGAAGCACGAACCGTTGGCATCATCCTCGCAACCCAGCACTCCAACGAAATCGGCGCGATGCTGATGACGATGCAATTGGCCTTCGATCTCGCGACGGCTGATGACCAGGCATCGTTGGATATCCTGTCCAACACGCTGACCCTGCTGGTGCCAAGCCACAATCCTGATGGCGTGACGATGATCGCGGAGTGGTACGAAAGGTGGCTCGGTACGACCCATGAGGGTGTCGAGATGCCATGGCTGTACCATCCTTACGTCGGGCACGACAATAATCGGGACTGGTTCATGCAAACCCAGGCCGAAACCCGGACCTTCGTCGATCTGCACAACCGGGAACACCCGCAGGCCGTGTTTGACATGCACCAGATGGGCAGGTTCGGCCCCCGGTTCATGGTGCCGCCGTTCATCGATCCCCTTGACCCGAACCAGGATCCCCTTATCCAGCAAGGGTTCAGCGCCTTGGGAAGCCACATCGCCCAGCGCCTGACCGCCGCTGGCAAGGCAGGTGTCGTTACCAATGCGATTTTCGATAATTACTCGCCCTCCCTTGCCTATGGCAATTACCACGGAAGTGTCGATCTGTTGAGCGAGGCGGCCAGCGCGAAGCTGGCGACGATAGTCACGTTGGAGGAGGAGGACCTCAACGCCGACTACGGCATCGATCCCCGCGTGCGAGCGTGGAACCAGCCCTTGGTTTGGGAAGCTGGCACATGGTCATTGGCCGACATCGTCAGTTACGACCTGATTGCCGCCCGCGCTTTCCTCGATCACCTGGCGCGCAATCGACGGCAATGGCTCGAGGACTACGCAGCGCTGGCCAGCCGGGCGTCCGTCCGCGTCGAGAAGCCCTTTGCATTCGTCATTCCGCCTGACCAACGTGATCCGCGAGCAGCTGCCGAGTTGCTCGACATCCTCCAGCGAGGGCTCGTGGAAGTTCATGAGGCGACAGCCCCGATCGACCTCGATGGAATCGGGTTCCCAGCCGGCACCCACGTCATTCGTCTCGACCAACCGGCCGGTCCGTTCGCCAAGACCCTGCTTGAAGTTCAGAACTATCCGGAGTTGCGAATATCTCCGGATGGGCCGCTATTGGAGCCTTATGACATTTCGGGCCACACCCTTCCTGTGCAGATGGGTGTTCAGTCATTCCAGATCGATCGGCCGCTGGACAATGACCTCCCACTCCGGTTGATGTCGGAGCCGGTCTCCCAGCATGGCCATCTGGTACCGACAGCCGATCCAGCCAACGCCTGGGCGTTCGACGCACGCTCCAATGCCGTGTCTCAGGCGATTCAGAACTTGCACGGACGTGGTGTTCCGGTGTTCCGCGCCCGTCAGGATGCTGCCAGCGGCGACGTCCATGCCGGTGACGCACTCGTAGCCGTTGACGCGCTCAGAGAGGATGAGCTTCGCGAGGTCGTTGCGCGCACGGGTGCCACGGCTCGGGCTGTCATGGTCGCGGCAGGAACGGATGTCTGGGTTCAATCCCCAGTGAGACTCGGAGTGTTCAAGCCGTGGACGGCCAGCATTGATGAAGGCTGGGCCCGGTGGGTCCTCGAAGCGTACGCGTATCCGTATGTTTCGCTCACGCCGGCCGACATTCGGCAGGGCCGGTTGAAGGACCGCATCGACGTGCTCCTGCTCCCGGAAATGAGTGCGCGAGACATCGTCGAAGGCCGCGCGGACAAAACGCGAGAGAAGGACCCCTACCCTCCGGAATATGTGGGCGGCCTTGGCGACGCCGGCCTGGACTCGATTCGGCGCTTCATCGCGGAAGGCGGTGACCTGATCGCGATTGATCGGGCGGCGGGCGCGATGATCGATGCCTTGTCGCTACCGGTCGAGCGGCCGCTCCGCGATGCATCCAGCGAGGAGTTCTCGTGTCCCGGGTCGCTGCTGCGGATGGTCATCGATACGACGCAGCCGCTAGGCTACGGTATGCCCAGGGAAACCGCCATCCTGTTCATGAACAGCCTTGTGTTCGCGGGTGCGGACAAGGATGTGAAGGTGATCGGCCGGTACCCGCGTTCCAACCCTCGGCTCAGTGGGTGGATCAATGGCTGGGAGAAGATGGAGGGCAAGGCTGCGCTCGTGGACGCGGCCTACGGCAATGGTCGCGTTTTGCTGGTCGGCTTCCGGCCGTATTTCCGGGCCCAGTCGCGAGGGACCTATCGCATCCTTTTCAACGCGATCGACCGGGCCGGACAATCAGCATCGACGTTTCCGTAGACTTGGTGGACGTCACGCAGTGTCCAAACGGCTTTGGCGATTCAGTGAGCCCACCAGCATCAGCACGGCCCCGGCTCCCCAAATCGTAATGACGACGCTGAGCAATGCGTACAGGTAAGGAACCGGAATGAGCCGGACCGCTCCCAGCAGCACCACCCCAAGGGTCATGGCGAGCAGGTGAAAGCCCCGGCTTCCGTCATTCCAGGATCGGGGCAGGACGAACCGGCCAATCGTGATACCGACGATCACCTGGGTGAGGTACAGGACCACGAAGAAAACAGAGAGCAGCACGATGCCAGCTGGCAAGCCGATCACCGTCAGCATCAGCACAATTGCCAGGATTGGCACGGCTATCACGGCCAGAACACCGAATGCCAGTGAGCGCATGAGCCGCTTACCATTGGTTCCCAACTGATTGGCGAGTCTCGGCGCGGCGATCACGAGCAGGGCCCCGGCAACCAGCGCCCACAGCGTGCGAAGCAGGGAACCCGACGCGCGCGACAACGGGTTGTCGCCGTCTCCGCCCCAGGGGTTGACCTCCTCCTGCCGGATGCCTTGGGCCAATTGGGCATTGGCGTTGATGTCAGCATCCTGGCGGCTGGTGTAGGTCACCGGTCCAGTGATCCGGGCCGTATTGAGGATATCCAGATTGCTGGTGTTGACATCGACCGACCCCTGCACTATCCCGCCGAAAGAGGCCTGCATCGCGTAGCCGGACACATCGCCAGTGACGCGGCCACGGATGTCAACCGAGCCACCGGCGATAATCAAGTCACCGCCGATTTGACCACCGCTGGGCAGATCGAGCTGCCCTCCCGCCATCACGACATCACCTCCGATGCGGCCCGAAACCCGAACCGTGCCGCTGAGGACGCGAAGCGAACCGTCGATTGTTCCCGTGATGTCCGCCTGTCCAGTCGCAAGTTGAACGGAACCACCAATCGTCCCGCCAATCGTGGCCTCCCCGGCGGCAATGGACACGTCGCGTTCCGCCTGGCCATTGAACTCAAAGGTGCCGGCGGCTACGTAGAGATCGTCAGTAATGCGTTCACCCTGCCCAATCGCGACATCGCCAGCCGTCCGTGTCTCGGCAGATAGGCCCAATGCTGGATACGCGATGATGCCAAACAGCACGATGAGGAGCAGTGCACTCAACGCCATCTGCCGCGCATTTGGTGCAAGTCGCGGCCTGGACTTCGGATCGGACGTTGCGGAGGACATGGGGTACCTGGACTCCCGGATTCAGCACGTGATGGCAGTACAACGTTCGACGGTCAGTTCGATCTGAATGAGGATACGATACTTGGATGCAACCTGGTTCGACGAACATGATCTGTTGCGCCTCATCGTTGCGTGGTTCCCTTGATCGAGGGTTGTCACCTCAGAATCGATCCGCTGCCTGAATCAGGTCATCACTCAGCTGAGCCCAGCGAGGAGGTTTGAGGGGCCAGGGCCGATGCACGGTGCGATTTCCGAAAACTGCCAGGGCCAGTTCGCGTACCGGGTCCGCCCAGACCAACGTCCCAGACTGCCCCCAGTGACAGAACGTCTGTGGCGATCGGAGTGACCCTGTCCAATGGTTTCGCTTGTCGCCGGTAACCTCCCACCCGAGCCCCCACGCGCCGCGGGCCCAGTGGACTCCAGCCGTCCCCACACCACCAGGTACGCCTCCAGTCTGGTCGACGATCATCAATTGCCGCGCACCTTCGGAAAGCACACTCTCCTGGCCGGCGATGAACGATCCGGCGAACGTTGCCAACGCCACCGGGGTGCCAAAAAACCCTCCCCATGGAATGCCAAGGGACCGCCAGTACACACTGTTGTAGCTCTCGGCCGGTGTGCCAGCCGAGGCCGCGTCTTCGGTGTGGGCAATCCGGTCCTCCCAGGCGTTGTCGGGACGCGTCGCGATGTCGGCCAAGGCCATGGGATTCAGGACATTTTCTCCAACGTAGTCGTGAAACGGGATCCCGGTCGCCCGCTCGATTGCCCGGGCGACAATGGCAAACCCCGCATTGGAGTACCGGAGGACCTCACCGGGTGCCGATTGCAGCGGCAGTCCGCACATGGCGTCGGTTAATTGCTCAAGGGTGGGCAGGTTACGCATCCGGATTCGTTTGACGCCAACGTTCTCCGGCAAGCCCGATGTGTGGCAGAGCAGCTGGCGAATTGTCACCTTTTCCCGGAACGCTTCAAGTTGCGACAGGACCTCGTCTCCGAGCGGATCCTCGACTTCACCGAATTCGGGTACCACCAGTGCTACCGGTGTGTCGAGCGAAAGGCTCCCTTCATCGACGGCAACCAGAACCGCCGTCGCGGTGATCGGTTTCGACACGGACGCAAGTGCAAAGAGTGTGTCATCGGCAACCGTGCATTCATCCCTGGCCACGCCGGCAGTGCGCGTTGCTACAATTTCGCCCCTGTGCCAGACCGCTGCCGAAGCGCCTCGCACGGCTCCCTCAGCAACCCAATCATCGATCGCCTCGAGTGGCGTGAAGAAATCCGACATGTTTACCCTTTTCCGGAACAATGGCGACGCCGTTCGCGACGCCTGACGCTCTATCATATGACGATCAGGAGCGTTCCCGGCACGTCTGCGGCACAAGTCCGGACATAATCTGTCCAACCTGTGACAATAGCAACCAGAAGGGCAATTCAGCATGACGCACAACCAGGCGATCGGGCCCAGCGAGGCAGTTACGGAACTGCACCTGCATGTCGTAGCGGACTACGTGGAAGTCAGCCGGCTGGCGGCGGACGTCGTTACCCGGGTCGTTCAGGACAACCCTGAGGCCGCAATCACGTTACCCACCGGGGAGACGCCCCGTGGCATGTACCAGGAACTGGTGCGCCGAATCCGGGAATCGGCGCTCGACTTTTCTGGCGTGCATTTCTTTAGCCTGGACGATTACTGGGGAAAGGGCGTCGATGATGAAACCAGCCTGACCGCCTGGCTCAATGAAATCTTCCTGCGCCCCGCCAATCTCGATCCCGACCATGTGCATGTCGTCCCTTCGCTGGCTTCCGACCCGGTGCAGGAAGCCGCTGCGTACGAGCAGGAGATCGAGCGCCGCGGCGGCCTCAAGCTTGCCGTCGTCGGGCTTGGACCCAACGGGCACGTCGGCTTCAATGAGCCGGGATCAACCATCGACTCCCGCACCCGTGTGGTCGAACTCACCCAGCAATCACAAAACCAGAACGCCGCGTACTACGATGGAGAGAAGAGCATCCCCGACAAGGCGATGACGATGGGGATCGGCACCATTCTCGACGCCGACCTCATCGTCCTCATCGTCTCGGGTACGGCCAAGGCCGATATCCTCCAAGCCACGCTCGAAGGACCGATCTCCGCCGACGTGCCTGGCTCGTTCCTGCGTACGGTCGGAGCGCGCCTCATCGCCATCGTCGACAAGGATGCCGCGTCGAATCTCTCCTGACCAATCTGTCCGGCGTTCGGGTATCTCGTCAGGCATCGATTCCATCGTCAGCCGGGTCTTCGGCCGGCATGGCGGTGGGAAGCTCGGGTGCGATGGCGTCGAGCAGCGACTGGTGGAGCTCCGGATTTGCGCTTGCCAGGATACCCCCGCTGATACCGGTCGACCGCTTGTTGTAACAATGCAGGCGACCCCAGCAATCGGTGAACCGTCCCCCGGCTTCGTGGGTAATCAGGTCAACGCAGGCGAGGTCCCACTCCTGGGCGATGGAGCTTCGGCGTTTCGATGGCAGACCGATAAACGCATCGCAGGTTCGGTCCAGCGTGGAAAACGCCCTCGACTGGTAGCCAACTTCCAGGATCAGTGGCTCGACGGCGCCAAGCCGCCGGGCGATCCGTTTCGTGGCCATTCCGCGCTCAGGCTCCCGTCCCCCATACCATTTGGACGACACCAGCCGGGGTGGTTGAGCAGTTGGGTCGATCTCGAACCGGCTGACCCTGCCATCGCTGATCTCCCAGGCCCCAGCACCTGCCACTGCAGCCTGAACTCTGCCGGCAACGGGTTGGACGCTCACTGCCACGACCGGCCGGCCGTCTATACAGAAGGCGATCATCACGTCGAATAGCCCGGTCCGCGCGACGTACTGGGCGGTCCCATCGATCGGATCGACGATCCAGCACCGGTGATTCGCCAATCGGTCGACGTCCCTGGCGCCCTCTTCGGTCAACAGGGCATCGCCGGGAAACGAATGGGTGATCGTCTCCCGGATCACCCGGTCGGATGCCAGATCGGCGTCGGTCACCGGCGAGCCATCACCTTTCGTGTACGTGGTGGCGGATTGAGCCTCGTAAAACTCCATAATCACCGTTGAGGCCCGAGCACCGGCTTCAAGGGCTGTTTCGAGCTCTCGCCTGAACGGGCCGGAATAGTCCGGTTTCGTCATCGATGTCCTCGTTTCATGGTCGTGTCCGGAAGCGCCACCGGATTGAGGCAAGGAACTTCCTGGCGGCGTATGACGTTGTACCGTCGTGGAATGGGCCAATAACGGCTATACTGATTGTCGAGGAAATATGTAGCCTTTGTGCGGGAGTTGCCCGGACAATGCGGCATGGCAAGAGTAGCATCAGGCGGCAGAGTGCGATATCGTGATGTCGATCACGTCGCACAGCGGTCCGTGTGGGGGTAAACGCTTGTCATCATTAGCGCCACTTGTAAGGAGGGGGTTATCGTGTTTCGTTCCCGATCGTTTCTGAAGAATAGCCGCAAGACCGCATCGGTCGCTGCATTGGGTCTGAGCGCATTGCTGCTTGTCAGCTGCGGCGGAGATGACGACGAGGAAACAACCCCAACAGTTGCGCCGGTGGAGGAAGTTGCCACCGAGGAGGCGACAGAAGCCGCCACTGAAGCCGCCGCCGAGGTGTCCACACCAGCCGCTGGGGCGGCGAGCCCAGTCACATCCATGGCATCGGCGGTCGCGAGCCCCGTAACGGATGGCGCGACACCGGTTGACACCGGCATGCCAGTCGTTCCGGCGGCCACGCCTGACATTGCCGCGACGCCAGTGGTGATTGCTTCACCGGTTGTTGCATCGCCGGTGGCATCACCCGTGGCGAGTCCGGTCGCGTCCCCGGCCAGCTAAGATCCGGTACACGGACATTGGAACAGGCGGGCGATCGGGTCTCCGATCGCCCACCTTGTGTTTGCGACAGGCAACGGCCCCCTTCATCGCCCCCGGAACGCGATGGACCCTGCGGTGTACCATTTCCACAGAACAATGCCGTTCCCGTTGGGCGGCCTGCCTAACCCCGACATCATCACGAGCGATCAGGAATGGACTCACGCATGGCGCAGGCGAAATCACGCACGTCCGGTGCAGGGACCGATGAAGGCAATCGGGCCCCGCTCACTCCCCCTCTCTCCAAAGGTCTCGACACAACGACACCCGGCACGACCTCCGCTGCCGGAAATGGCTTCGAGTACGCCGTGGATGATGAAGGACTCGACTACCGGCGTCGCTATCGCGGCCTGATTGGTGTCGCCAGCAAGGTCCCGATCCGGGACCGCTCCGTGCTTTCCCTGGTCTACACGCCCGGTGTCGCCGAAGCTTGCCTGGCGATCAAGGAAGATCCGCTCCGCTCCTATGATCTCACCTGCCGTGGCAACACTGTTGCGATCATGACCGACGGCTCGGACATCTTTGGGCGCGAGAGCGGTCCCCCGGAAGCGGCAATCCCCCTTGCCGAAGCCAAAAGCGTTATTTTCAAGACCTTTGCAGGCATTGATGCGTTTCCCATCTGCCTTTCCACCCACGACGTGGGCGAGATCGTGGAAACCGGTGTGTCGATCTCTCCCACGTTCGGCGCCATTTGTCTCGATGACATCTCATCGCCGCGCGCCTTCACCATCGCCGACAACCTGGACAAGGCTGCCGACATCCCTGTCTTCTCCAACCAGCATCACGGAACCGCCATCCTGGTTCTGGGCGCCCTGTACAACGCGCTCAAGATTACTGGCAAGGAGCTCGGAGAGGTCAGCGTCGTGCTGAGCGGTGCCGGCATTGCCGGGATCGGGGTTGCCCGGCTCCTGACCCGGGCGGGCGTCAAGAACCTCGTCGTCTGCGACCGGGCCGGCGCAATCCACCGCTATCGGCCGGAGCGGATGAACTGGGCCAAAGCCTACGTCGCCAAGGAAACCAACCTCGACCAACGAACGGGCTCGCTGGCCACGATGCTCAAGGGCGCTGATGTGTTCATCGGTCTCTCCACGGGCGATATCGTCACCGAAGAGATGATCCGGGATATGGCGGCCAACCCGATCGTGTTCGCCCTGGCCGTCCCCAATCCCGAGATCCAGCCCGAGGCCGCGCGGGCCGGTGGAGCCCGGGTTGTGGCAACGGGCCGGTCCGATTTCCCGAACGTGATGGACGTTTCACTCGTATTCCCCGGATTCTTTCGCGGATTGCTGGACAGCGGCGCGCGCAACATTCGCCTCCGCATGATGCTCGGTGCCGCCCGCGCCCTTGCCGGGATGGTGCCCGACAACGAGTTGCACGCTGACAACATCGTGCCCCGTATCTTCGATTTCCGGGTCGCCCCGGCGATTGCCGCCGCCGTCGTGCGCGCCGCCATTGACACCGGTGAGGCGTCACGTGAAGTCTCGGCCGAGGATGTCGCAGCCAAGACCCGTCGCTACGTGTACGAAGGGCGTCTCCAACCAGCGCGGTCGAGTGTCCGCAAGGAGGACCGCAGCCTGCGCGAGGAAGCGATTGATCTGCGGGAGCGTCACGGTGGTATCCTGGAAATTCGGAGCAAGATTCCGATCCGGGATCACCACATCCTGAACACGCTGTACGTGCCGCCCAAGGCGCTGGTTCCATCACATGTGATCCGCGACGATCCATCCACGGTCACCGAGCTCACCGCCAAAGGCAACCTCGTGGCGATCGTCACCGATGGCTCGGCCGTGCTCGGCCTCGGCGACATCGGACCGCAAGCGGCCCTGCCGGTGATGGAGGGCAAGGCCGTCCTGTTCCAGACGCTGGCTGGCGTTGAGGCCTTCCCAATCTGCCTGGCATCTCGCGACCCGGACGAAATCGTCCGGATCGTCACCGCGATCGCGCCCTCTTTCGGCGGTATCAACCTCGAGGACATAAGTGCCCCACGCTGCTTCGAAATCGAACAGAAACTGCGAGTGGCACTCGACATGCCGGTATTCCACGATGACCAGCACGGGACGGCCATCGTCGTCCTGGCAGCGCTTCTCAACGCCGCCAAACTTCGGAACTGTGGGCTGCACGAGCTTCGCATCGTCATCAACGGGGCCGGGGCTGCCGGAATTGCTGTCGCCAAACTCCTCAATGCCGTCGGCGCCGCCGATATCATCCTGTGCGACCGTCTCGGCGCGATCCACGTTGATCGTACCGAGCGAATGGACGCCTCCAAGAGCGCCATAGCCCAGATCACGAATCATGCGCGCCGGAGCGGTTCGCTGGGTGACGTTCTGCCTGAGACAGATGTCTTTGTGGGGCTGTCAGCGCCCGGCACCCTGACTCCCGAGATGATCCGGACCATGGCCAAGGCGCCAATGATCTTCGCGCTGGCAAATCCAAATCCAGAAATTACACCAGACCTGGCCAGAAGCGCGGGCGCATTTGCGATCGCGACGGGCCGGAGCGATTTCCCGAACCAGGTCAATAATTCACTGGCCTTTCCTGGCGTTTTCCGAGGTGCGCTCGATGTCCGGGCCACGACGATCAGTGACGACATGAAGATTGCCGCAGCCCACGCCATTGCCGACCTCGTGACGGACGACAAGCTCACTCCGGAATTCCTGATTCCGGACAGCCTCGATCTCCGCGTTGCGCCGCGTGTTGCCGCGGCGGTCGCCCGTGTGGCCCAGGAAACCCGACTCGCTCGCGAATTGATCGATCCGGCTGAAATCGAGATGCGGTGCCGCGACCTCGTCTACGAAGGCACGATTGCACTCTGACGCTGCTTCGCGACCGGGAAGCTGGCAGGGCGTCCCGGTCGCCAGCTTCAACCGTCGGCGCGGCGATGCGTTGAGCAGCTAGACTACCTCCAACAGCGCAAACAGCGGACATTGCCCCGTCACATTCGATCGGGAATCAAGCCACCGGGCGGGACGTGTACTTCGCACCGGCGGAAAGGATCTTTAGTGTCGGAACAAACCCAGTCGGCAACCAGCACCAGTCAGGCCAGTAGCGATGACATATTCGTTTGGCACCCGGTTCATGGTGGCAAAACGTCTCGGCAGGTCCACGCCGAACTCATCCAGGATATCGCTCGGGATCAGCGATCATACAAGCTCGCGATGGACGGTGCTGAAGGCGCGGAACACGATTCCCTAACAACCATCGTTGAACTTGAACGGCGCTGGAGCACATATGCATTCGACTGGGCCGAGACGGACCCCGAGCAGCTTGCCGATCGGATCCTGAAGTTCGAGCAAACCTGCGAAAGCCGCCAGGAAGCCATATCATTCGCGGACTACCGTGCGAGTGGTGCCCTGGTGGCAGAGGAAACACCCCCCACGGCCGAGCCAACTCGATCGCTTCCCATTATGCAGATCGGTGGCGCGATCCTTGCAATCCTGCTCATCTTCTTCATCTTTGCCGTTTTTACATAATACGCGGAAGCCCGACCATCCAGGGATTGTTGGGGGCCGCGAAGCGCTTCGTGCTCTACCTCGGTGCGTCTCCATGCAAAGATGCGTCAATTGGAGACGTGCGTGCGGCCTTGGCCTGGTAGAGTGACGCGTCCGCTATCCGCAGGAGGGTCCTGGGCGTATAGTCCTCCTGACTCAATGTCGTATTCGCTACGCCCACACTCGCCCTGATACGCACGCGGCGTCCCGAGCCGACGTCGATTGGATCCTCGAGCGCACCGAGAATCCGTTTGACGATCGCATCCTCGAGTTCGGCGGACGATTCCTCGATCACGACCACGAATTCATCACCGCCCCACCGGGCGACGATTCCCGACGTTCCCATGGAATCGACGAGCCTGCCCGCTGCGATGACTAGCGAGTTATCGCCCACCTCGTGGCCATACTCGTCGTTGACATACTTGAAGTCGTCGAGATCGATGTAGAGCACACTCAGCAACATCCCGTTCGCGCTGGCCCGTAGCAGGGCCCGTTCAAGCCGTTCCAGCATCCCTCGACGGTTAAGGAGGTTGGTAAGCGGGTCGAACAGAGCCTGTTGGGAGAGGAGTTGCTCCACCAGTTTCCGGTCAGACACGTCCCGCGCCTGGTATGAATATCCTTCGACCTCGGGCACATCGAGCAGGTTGGTCGCGGTCAGTTCAAACCAGCGCCACTGTCCGTCGCGCCGATTCAGGCGCACTTCCTTACGCTCGGTATGGCGGGGCCGATCGGCCAGTTCGGCGTGCAATTCCAAAAATCGCCCACGATCGTTCTCCAGCACGAGATCCGTGAGGAGCTGGCCGGTCAGGTCTTCAGGATCGATTCCAAGGGCCCGTTCCGTCGCCGGGCTGGCGTACCGGATAACGTTGTCCACACCCGCGATGAACGTGGGATCGACCGATAGCTGGGCGAGGTACCGAAAGCGCTTGTCGGCCCGCTGCCAATGGGTGTCACGTTGGCGGTTATCCCCGAGTGGCACAAAGGTGCAGACCAGGTATTCCGGCTGCCCGTCGCTATTCCGTAACAGCCAGTTCGACATCTCGCACCAGACTGTGTGGCCATCCTTATGCCGCCACGCCGTTTCACGGTAGAACGACTGGATCTTCCCGGCCATGAGTTCGACACCCTTGTCGAAATCGTCTTCGGGTGTTTCCGCCGTGTAAACCTGCTCATTGGGCAAGTGATCGAATTCGGCAAGGGTGTAGCCGAACATCTCTTCAAGGCGGCGGTTTCCTGCCAGGAAATCACCGCGTACCGCATCGAAAATGGCGATCGCGTTTGGAGCCTGCGTGACCAGTGCCTCGTACCACGCAGGTTCAAGACCATACGAAGACTCAACCTGCAGCGGGGGACCGTCCACGCGCGCCCGTTCCAACTTCTCGGCAGCCCGCGCGTATCCCCAGAGGACCTCGGTAAGCATACGTTCGATACTGGAACCGATGGCGGCGCTGAGATCGGCCGGTAGTTCATCAATCAGCTTGCGACCAACGATCAATCGCAGATCCGTCAGGGCATCGATCGACCCATCGCAGATGGCGGCGAAATCCGCCCCGACGTCTCGGATATACATGTGCGAACCGGATTCGAGATACGCCGACTGGATCAGGATCGGGAGCCGTCCGTGCACGAGCGATCGCACCGTTACCTGACGGTTCAACCGGGTGTCATAGGTGAGCAATACTGCTTCGATGGCATCGACGATCGATTCGTAGCGGATGGCATACCAGGCCTTGGCCTGTTCGCGCAGTTCGAAGACGTGAGGCTCCGAGGCGTGCTGGTCAGCCACTACTTCCATATCCTGTATCCTTGAATGATCGCCATGCGACACATTCTACTGATTGCGGCGGCCCGTTGATGTGGTACTGCGATCGGTCTCTGACGACTCCATTATCGTCCGTCGCCGATCGTCGCGACATGGTCAATATTGGGGAAGGATGCCCCACCGAACGGCCTATGCGCGGGCGTCCACCCGCATTTCGCCGGCAATGGGAGCCAGGTCACGATTGGGGCGCGCGACGAGGACGATTGCCGCAATCACGAACGCCATGCCGGTAAAGTGAGCCCAGCCAATCCGTTCGCCGAGGAAGATGGCCGAACACGCCAGGGCGCTCACTGGGATTAGACCGGTATACACCGCCGCCGAGTTGGCGGGAACCACCTTGAGACCGGTGAACCACAGGAAGAACGCCCCGATCATGACCGGACCCGCGGACCACGCCAGGGCGATCCAGCCACTGGCCGCTACGGTCCGGAAGTCGAATCCAGGCAGCTGCCACAACGCAACTGGCAAGAACATGGCCGAGCCGTAGACGCAGACCATGAAACAGTTGGCGATTGGCGTGACGCGGCCCGAAAGCGCCTTGCCGCAGATCGTGAACAGCGCCTCGCCAACAACCGCTCCCATGACCAGCACGCCGCCTAGCAC
>JALZMD010000235.1 GCA_030858375.1 Chloroflexota bacterium | reverse complement strand
CTGCTCGGGGGCCGAACGCCGCGCCGCGCCGCGGGCCGCCGCCAAGGCGTAGGGCACCCCAGCCTCGGCCCCCGGGACATTGGCCGAAATGTGGTAGTGCACGGCCAGCGCCGGGGCGTAGAGATGGTGGGCATCGTGGTGAACCTGTTCGAGTGACGTCGCCAGGGCGCGGTGCAGGCGGATCCGGCGGGATGGACTCCAGCCGTCGTAAAGCGCGCGCCGCACCAGCGAATGCTGGAAATCGTAGCGTTCGACATCATTCCCGATCGGGGTGATCAGCCGCGCCGCCATAGCCTCGTCGATTGCGTCGAGCAACTCGCCTTCATCGAGCGAGGTCAGGGCGCGCAGCATCTGAAAGTCGAAACCATCGGTACAAACGGCGGCCAGCCGAAGCATGCGCTGGGCCGTGGCGGAGAGGCGCCCCAGGCGATGATCGACGACCTGGCGAAGACTCTCGGGAATCGACAATGCGTCGCCGTCCAATGAACCGGGCACACTCGTGACCGCCTGAAGATCCTGGCTTTCAATCAGATGCCGGGTGATCTCATGGACGAAGAACGGGTTGCCCTGGGTGGCTTCGCTGACCAGCCTCACCAGGTTCGGGGACATGGTTTCGGCTCCGAAGTTGTGCATCAGGCGTTCGATATCCTCGATCGGCAGGCCACGCAACGCAATTTCCTCGAAGCTCGCCTCACGCCGGATCTGGTTGAGGACATCGATCGGCGAACTCGCTCCATCGACATAATCATCGCGGTAAGCGATCAGCACCATCAGTGCCGCCGGGCGCGTCGACCGGCCAAGGTGCAGGAGGACGCGTAGCGACCCGGGATCGGACCACTGGATGTCGTCGAGCACAATCAGCAGGGGGCAATGCTGGCTGAGATCGCAGAGACAGCGGACGATGGCATCGGGGAGCCGGAAACGCTCTTCCTGGAGACTGAGGTTGGCGACCGGCGCGAGGTGGGGATAGAGATGCGAGAGGTGGGGAAGGATGGGCAATAGCGTCTGCGCCCAGTCGGGTGGTTCATCACTGGTCGTGGGCCAGGCGAGATCGGTCATCGCCTGGTGCAGGATACCGGCCCAGGCGTGATACGGCGGTTGCCAGTCGCCTTCGAGCATCCGTTCCCACACCACGAGGAATCGCTCTTCTTGGGCACGCTCCGACACCTTCTGCATGAGCAGGGTTTTGCCGATTCCCGCTTCACCGGAGAGCGCGACCATCCCAGTCTGGTGGGGGCGGGTCGCGAGCAGGCGCGCGACGATGCGATCAAACTCCGGTGCCCGCCCGATCGCCGGTGTGTCGTCGATCCGGATTCCCGTCAGGGGAACACCGGGCAGTCCGCCATGGTCCGGATCGGGTTCACGGGGCAGGGCGCCTGAATGATGAACAGCGGACACGGTTCACGCTCCAATACCCGACACCTGCACGGGACTGTGCCAGAACACGTCCGGACGGTGAACTCGCCTGCCGGTGCGGCTCGCGATGACGCGCCTATTGGCGCTTCATTCTATCAGAAATCCCGGTCCATTCCGGCACCCCTGGTCATGTTGCGGATGTCAATTCGCGGGTGAAGCAGGCGATACTTGGCGCAGTGGTATCGCGTTATCGGAAAGATCATCATGCAGGCGTTCGCCTTCAATCCCTTCACATCAACCGACCCAGCCGATTCCCTGATCGGGGCTATCGTCACCCACGCCGTCCGGGTTCCCGGCGGGGGGCGACTGCGCAAGGGCCAGGTCATTGCCGGGGACGATCTCGACACGCTGGCCCGGCTCGACGGCCCCGTTCACCTGGTGCGGCTGGATGACGGGGACGTTCATGAGGACGAGGCCGGCCGGCGGCTGGCCGGGCTGATCGCCGGACCGGGACTCACGGTTCGCGCGCCGGTCCAGAGCCGGGTCAACGTGATCGCCGCTCACAAGGGTCTGCTGCGCGTCGATGCCGAAGCCGTGCAAGCAATCAACCGGCGTCCGCCGGTGGGCATCTTCACCGTGCTCGACCGGCTCCCGGTCGTACCCGGCAAGATCGTGGC
>JALZMD010000329.1 GCA_030858375.1 Chloroflexota bacterium | reverse complement strand
CCGTCCCGGCGCCAGACGACGATGACGATGGCCCCGCCCCACCGGTCGTCGTTGATGATGTCCCGGACCTCGACGATGACGATGACCGTGACGATTCGCTCGATCGCGAAATCCCGAACGAGGCCATCGTGCAGCTTGCCGAAGGCGTCGAGCCCAATGCCTTTGCCGGCCGGAATGGCGCGACCGTGCTCCGGGTCATTCCCGAGCCGAACATCGCCCTGCTTCGACTCGATCCGGACGAGGAAGACGATGCCGAGCTTCAGGCGCTCCGCGCCGACCCCGATCTGATATGGGGCGAGCAGAACTACACGAGCCAGGCGCCGGAGGGGCGTCCCCGGTATTTTTTCAGCAGCTCCACGAGTGAGCCGCAACTGGTGGATGGGCCAGCCTTGCCGGAAGGCCTCGACTTTACCCCCGTCGGGGCATGCGTCACGGGCGAGGACGTGGTGGTCGCCGTGCTCGACACTGGTGTCGATACCGACCACCCCGCGCTTGCCACGAACGTGCTGCCCAATGGCGTGAACATGATCGAGAACACGTTCGACGTTCGCGACCTGCCGAACGGGATCGACGACAACAACGATGGCCAGGTCGATGAACTGGTCGGGCACGGCACGCATGTTGCCGGCACCGTGCTCCAGGTCGCCCCGGATGCGGCGATCCTGCCAGTCAAGGTGCTGGATTCCGATGGCGTGGGCGACACCTTCAGTGTCACCGCCGGCATCTATTACGCGGTCGAGCAGGGGGCGGACGTGATTAACCTGAGCCTGAGCTCGACGTACGACTCGATCGCGATCCAGGCCGCGGTCGCGAATGCGGCCAGCCAGGGGGTTATTGTCGTCGCCGCGGTCGGCAACGGCGACCGCTCACAACCGCTCGAGTATCCGGCCTCAACCGATTCGGTGATCTCGGTCGCGTCCACGACCGCCGGGGCAGACAAGGCCAGCTACAGTAACTACAACGATTTCGTCGATATCAGCGCCCCGGGCGACAACGTGGCGAGCGCCTACCCCGGTGGCAGCTACGTGTTGGCCAGCGGGACAAGCATGTCGACGCCCATCGTCTCCGGCGGCATCGCCCTGATCCTCGAGCGGCAACCGGGAGCGAGTGCCGAGAGCGTGTATGCCTTGCTGGAATCGACCAGCGGCCCGCTCAGCCTCGCCGATCCCGCCCTGGAGGGCATGCTCGGTGTGGGTGAGATCGACCTCGACGCCAGCATTTCCTGCTCCGGTTGACGCTATGGGAATTGCACGGGCCGGCCCGGATTCTCTACGATTCACTCGAGTGGACAGCCTCGTCCGGCGCTACCGCCGTCGTGGGTCTTCGCAGCCGGGGTTGACCGGCATCAGGCTCCACGGCCGCTGCTCAAGACAGGTATAAACGTACAGCAGTTCACAATTGGCGAAGAAATCCTGCAGGCTGGCCCCGTCGCCGGGATAACCATCAGCGCAATTGAACACGAAGTGACGCACCCCGGATGTCACGTTCCAGTTTGGCTCCTCAACCCGGGGGGCCATGACTGGAATGGATTCCTGCGCAGTAGTCGCGCGCTGCACTTCGGATGGTCCAGTCGAGGATGCCGCGATCCCGGCTGGCGCCAGCAGCAGCATCAGGGCGACGATTGCCAGCCCGGCTGGGCGTTGGCGGACAGTCGCATTACGTTCGCAATGCGACTGTCCCCAAGGCCTGGCCACATCAATCGTCAGGGCGTCTGCGTCACCGGTTTCGCCACGATCACCCGGCGCTTGCGCGCATTCGACGTTGTGGCGAGCGGCAGGTAAATCCGCATCTGCGTGCCTTCGCCAGCCCGGCTGTGGACTTCGATCCGGCCCCTGTGCGCCTCGACGATGGTCTTGGCGATCGCCAGGCCAAGGCCTGTGCCGCCGTGCTGGCGGTTCCGCACCTTGTCAGCCCGCCGGAACCGCTCGAACACGAAGGGGATATCCTCCTGCTGGATGCCCGGC
Source organism: Chloroflexota bacterium (assembly GCA_030858375.1). GTDB lineage: Bacteria > Chloroflexota > Chloroflexia > Thermomicrobiales > UBA6265 > JACCYX01. The sequence continues at coordinate 7,629 of JALZMD010000329.1, read as the reverse complement.
CCCTCATCCGCCACCTCGATAATGAACTCGTCACGCCAGCTGGAGGATGCCAGGCGGACGACGCCACCGGGTGGGCTGTACTTCGTGGCATTGTCGATCAGGATCATTACCGCCTGGTCGATGCGGCTGGAATCGACGTTGAGTGTGCCATAGCCATCCAGCCGGGTGGCGAGGGATGCGCCACCCTCGCGCACCAGCATCCGGGCCCGCTCGGAGAACTCGAGGAGCAACGGCTCGGCCGCCACGGATTCAATGTCGAGGGGAACCGAATTGGCATCGGACCGGGCCAGGAAGAGGAGTTCTTCGACCAGCTTCGTCATCCGCGCCGACTCGGAGACGATTTCCTCAAGAATCTCGCGATGGACGCTATTGCGGTCCATCGCGAGTCCGGCTTCGGCGTTCCCGCGCAGCACCGTCAGTGGGGTTCGGAGCTCATGCGAGGCGTCGGCGATGAAGTCGCTTTTGGCCTGAAGCGCCTGCGTCAACTGGACCGAAGTCGCCTGCTGGCTGGTATACAGCGTGCGGAACTGGGTGAGGACGCGGATCGTGACCCAGACCAGGGCGACACCCACCAGCACCAACCCGCCGAGCACGCCGAGGAGGATGATGCGGGCCTGGTTGTTGGCCTGGTCGACATTCGCGAGCGATGCTTCGGCGCGGCGTTCGCCCAGCCGGTCGAGCGCTTCGGCCGCCGATTCCATCTCGTTGATGCGCCTCAGGCCGATTTCACTCGCCGCGTCGAACCCGGCGCGATCAGAGTCGTACAGGTTGACTGCCGCCTGGAAATCCACCCAGTAGGTCTCCGCCATTGTCCGCATCTCAGCAGCGGTGGCGATGCCCGGTATCGGCTCCAGATCGATTTCGGCGTAGTCGTCCAGTTGTTCGTTGAGCTCCATGTACGCGGAGTTTAGGTTGACCATGGCATTGGGCTGGGGGCCGTCGAAGAAGAGGTCGCGGTGGAAATGTCGCAAGTCCAGGATCGCGGCGCGCATGTCATCGGCCTCGTCCTCGAGGTTGACATCGATCTCGAGCGCGCGTTCGGTAATGTCGTGCACGTTCTGGTTGATCGCCAGCCCGGCAACGCCCGTGAGCGCAATCGTCACCAGCAGTCCGCCAAGGGTAAGGGCCAGGATCAAGGCGGGTCGATTCCGCCCCGGTTCCGCCGGCAGGCCGAACCGGGACAGCCATTGCCTGGTTTGTTGCAGGGCATGTCGCCCGGGGATCGCTACTGGCTTCATGTCACGCCCGTTCTCGCCGTCCCGTCATGGTTTCCACCAAAGTGTGGAGGCGGGTGTATATTGACCCGATGCGAATACTTGTGATTGAAGACGAAGCTGCAATCGTGCGAACCCTGGAGCGCGGGCTTGGCGCCCACGGCTACACCGTGATCAGCGCCGATAACGGCGAGGATGGTGCGAGGCTGGCGGCAACCGAGCCGGTCGACGTCGTCCTGCTCGATATCGCCCTGCCCGGCCTCGATGGCCATCAAACGCTGGCCCGCCTTCGTGCACAACGCCGGGATCTCCCGATCCTGATGCTGACCGCGCGTGACGACGTGACGAACAAGGTTTCGGCGCTCGAGGCCGGTGCCGACGACTACCTCACCAAGCCGTTCGCGCTCGAAGAGTTGGTTGCCCGGATTCGGGCAATGACCCGCCGCTCGGATCAGGCACGCTCGTCCGTGCTCGAGGCCGGTGATATCAAGCTGGATCTGCTTTCCCGGCGCTGCTGGCGCCAGGAAACCGCGATCGAGCTCTCCAGCCGCGAATTTGCGCTCCTTGAGTATTTCCTGCGTCATTCGGGACGGCTCCTTACCCGGCAGCAGATCCTCTCCGCCATCTGGGAATACGATTTCGACCCCGAGTCGAATGTTGTCGATGTTTACGTCCGTTACCTGCGACGAAAAATCGATCGCGATGGGGAAACGTCTCGCATCACGACCCTGCGGGGCATGGGCTATCGTTTCGATCCGGCCGGGATTGGCTGAGCCGGTCGCAGCGATGGCGGCTCTCGCGTTATACACCCCGTGAACTCATGATATCCCGGTGCGATGGCGGCAACGTGATAGCCAGATGAGGAAGTTCTCATCTGGCGAAGCATCCCCACAACGTCATGTCGAGCGTCAGCGTGGGACCAGGAATCGGGCGGTGGACGCCTCTCGGAGTCGGTCCTGATGGCCCTCGCGGAATACGAATCGTCCCCACCCAACTCACCCACCGCCTTGAATTCGCCATTGCATCCATGGAGTCATGCCATGGACGCTCCCGCCCGGCGGCCCAGCATTAAGGCTTTCTCATTCTCCTGTCATGTTCCCGCCATCCGCCCTTGTCATTATTAAGGAACTGTATCACCGCTCTGGAACCCACTCTCTACTGGGAGGAATGGCGTTTGCGATGCGGCAAGGCACGGGTCCATGAAGGATCAGATGAGAGGGACAAGGGGCCGGGATGATGGATGCAATCGGATCGACAATCAATGGCGCCAGGATCATGTACTACTGTCACGATACCTTTGGTCTCGGGCACCTCCGGCGTACGCTCACGCTCGCCAACCATGTGCGCCGGGCCGCTCCCAATCTCTCCCAGCTCATCGTTACCGGCTCACCGGTTGCCAATCGGTTCGGTTTCCCGGCCGGAACCGACTATGTGAAACTGCCATCCGTCACCAAGAATGACCGTGGCGCCTATGAGCCACGCTCCCTGCCTGGCAACGACATGTCGTCCGTCCGGAACATGCGGCAGGATATCCTGCTCGCCGCCGCCCGCAATTTCCAGCCCGATTTCTTCGTTGTCGATCACGCCCCGGGTGGGCTGCAAGGCGAGGTGATCGCTACTCTCCGTCACCTCAAGGAGGAATTTCCGGAAACCAGGCTCATCGTCGGCCTCCGCGACATCATGGACGAGGCCGCCACCGTCCGGAAATCCTGGGCCCGGGAAGGTGTCTACGAACTCTTCGACGATTTCTACGACCTGATCCTCGTCTACGGCAACCGAGCCTTCTACGATGTCGTCAACGAATACGGACTTTCACTGGCAGCGGCTGAGAAAACGCGCTTCGTAGGCTACCTGGGCCGCGACCCGGGCGCCCGTTCTCGCACCTCCATTCGCGCCAGCCTGGACATGCAGACCGACAAGCTGGTGGTCGTCACGGCGGGCGGCGGCGGCGATGGCCGGACCATCTTCGAGGCGATGCTGCGCGATCTGCAGATCAGCGACCAGCGTGATTTCGACTGCCTGATCGTCGGTGGACCACTCATCCCGGATACGGACCGCACCGAATTGCGAACGCGCCTGGGCGGCCGCGGCAATGTCCATTTCCTTGATTTCACCGACGATTTGCCAAGTTACATCGGGGCGGCCGACGCCGTGATCTCGATGGGCGGCTACAACACGGTCTGCGAAATCCTCTCGCTCAACCGCCCGGCGCTCATCGTGCCCCGCGTCAAGCCACGGCAGGAACAATTGATCCGGGCGACCGTGCTCAGCGGCCGTGGCCTCGTCGACATGATCCACCCTCGCGATCTCGAACCGGAACGGCTGCTGACCTCGACCCTGGACCTGCTCGCCAGGGCGTCGAACGTCCGTCCCGTGCTGACCCTCGACGGCCTCCCGAACGTGGTCACCGAGCTGGATTCACTCATGAGCGGGGCCGCGACCGCAATGCGTAGCGCCTGACCATGCCCTGATTCGTTTCTTGTCATTCCGAGCTTGCGAGGAATGACAAATGCTGGGGATCGCTCCGTCGCTCATGTCATCTCCACACGTCCATACACAAGGATCACCTCATGACCAGCACCCAACCGCCCACGGTGAAGATAGCCTATATCCTCAAGATGTTTCCCCGCTTCTCGGAAACGTTCATCCTCGCTGAAATCCTTGAGCTGGAGCGCGAAGGCGTCGATGTTCGGATTTTCTCGCTCAAGCATCCCAACGATGGCTACACCCACGCCGATGTGCTCAAGGTCAAGGCCCCGGTGACGTATGTGCCGGTTTCGAAACTGGCCGATGCCCGCGCCCTGATAGGGCCGCACTGGGAGGTCTTCCGGTGGGACCCTGTGCGCTACTTGCGGGTCGCCTTCCGGGTTGTCAAGCGGCGGCGGTGGGGCGCGGTCAAGCGGTTCCTGCAAGCGGGGTGCATCGCGCCGGACCTGCGGCGCGAGGGCATCACCCATGTCCACGCCCACTTCGCCTCCAGCGCCACCTCGGTCGCGCATTACCTCCATCACCTCTGCGATATCACCTACAGCTTCACCGCCCACGCCAAGGACATCTACATCGATTCCGTTGCCGACGATGTCCTCGTCCGCAAGATGGAAGCCGCCGCGTTCGTGGTGACGGTGAGTGACTACAATCAGCACCACCTGTCTGGCCTCGCCCCGACCGTCCCGATCGAGCGGATTTACAACGGACTCGACCTGACCCAGTTCTCCCCTAATGGCACGCATCCGGACGAAACGCCGCTGATCCTTGCCGTCGGCCGCCTGGTCGAGAAAAAGGGTTTCGACGATTTGGTCCGGGCCTGTGCCCTCCTGCGAGACCGCAATATCTCCTTTCGGTGCGAGGTCATTGGCACCGGTTCCGAGGAAGCGCTGCTCCGATCCCTGATTGATCAACTCCACTTGCGGGCCGTAGTGCATTTGACCGGCCCGATGCCGCGCGAAAATCTCGTCAAGCTTTATCCCCGGGCCAGCGTAGTCGTCGCCCCGTGCGTGATCGGGACCGACGGCAACCGCGATGGCCTGCCGACCGTCCTGATCGAGGCCATGGCCCTCGCGGTTCCGGTCGTCTCAACCCCGGTCACCGGGATCCCCGAGCTCGTCCGGGACGGCGAAACCGGTCGGCTGGTCGCGCCCGATGATCCGCCCGCGCTGGCCAATGCCATCGAGTCGGTGCTGGCCGACCCGGAAGGCGCCCGGCGACTGGCCCGGGCCGGACGCGCCCTGGTCGAGGAACGGTTCGACCTCCGCCGCAACGCGGCTACCCTTCGCACGCAGTTCGAAAAGGTGCTTTGACCCATGAAGATTGCTTACCTGAGCACCGATTTCGGGATCCCCGTCCATGGCAACAAGGGCGCCTCGATTCACGTACGCGAGCTGAGCGCGTCCCTGGCCAGACAGGGTCACGAGATCGAGATCGTGACCTGCCGCGCGGGCGGTGACGCGCCAGCCGGCTTCGCGGTCCCCGTACACGAGTTCGCGGTTGAGCGTCCCGAGCGACTGCTCGCCGGTTCGCTGCAGGACGATCCTGGTGCTAGCGAGTCGATGGCGAAAGAGGTGCGCTCGATGCTGTACGCGGCGAACCTCCGGTATCGGCTGCTGCCGACCCTGTGCCGGATGCGCCCCGATGCCATCTACGAGCGTTACTCGCTGCTGGGCACGACCGGCGTCGAGCTTGCCCGCGAGCTTGGTATCCCGCACATTCTGGAGGTCAACGCCCCGCTCAGCGAGGAGCACGCCCGGCACCGGGGCAGCGCGTTTCCGCAGATGATCAGGAGGACGGAGCGCCGGATCCTTGCCGCCGCCGACCAGGTGATCGCGGTCTCGGAACCGCTTGGGCAGTGGATCGTCGAAAGTGGGGTTGACCCAGACCGGGTCACAGTCGTGCCGAACGGCGTCGATGTCGATCGGTTCGCGGCTGGCGGCGGCGACCTGCGCCGGCGCCTGGGGTTGGACGACCGGCCGGTTGTCGGCTTCGCTGGTACCCTCAAGGGCTGGCACGGCACCGAAACCCTCGTCCGCGCGATCGGTCAGCTGGCCCGGCAACGTGGGCTCGATCGGACGCCGCACCTCCTGATCGTCGGTGACGGTCCGCAGCGGCTCAATCTCGAAGGGGCAGCCGCCGAAGTGGGGGTCGAATCGCTCGCTACCTTTACCGGAACGATTCCGCATGATGAGATGCCAGACTACCTCGTGGCGATGGACATCGCCGTGGCCCCGTACGATGCGTCACCGGATTTCTATTTCTCGCCGCTCAAGCTCTTCGAATACATGGCGGCGGCGCGGCCGGTCATCGCAGCGGGAATTGGGCAGATCGAGGACTGCTTGCGTGATGGCGTGACCGGCTTGCTCTATCCCCCGGGTGATGTCGAAGCACTAGCCCAGCGGATCGGCGCCCTGGTCGACAACCCGGCTCGCCGGCGTGCGCTGGGCGAGGCCGCCCAGGCAGACGTTTCCGCGAACCGGACCTGGAGCCGGAACGCCGGGATCGTGGTCGACCTCATCGAGCGCGAACGGGCGCACCTCAATCCCGAGCCCGTTTTGAACGAAGGGATGCGCTAGCATGGCATCGCCCATGAGGGCCATCGGCCGCCAGGTACGCGGCCTGAAGGTCTCGTTCGAGATGATCATCCGCTTCCGGCGCGAGTTGGCAAGTCACTGGCCGAAGTTGCTGCTGGCGATCTTTTGCGCCCTGGGCTACACCGGGATGCGCCTGGCCGAGCCGTGGCCGCTTAAGTTCGTGTTCGACAACGTGCTTGTCAATCAACCGTTGGTGACGCCGTTTCCGGCGGTCAACAGCTGGATCGGCGGCGACCGGATGCGGGTCCTGATGCTCGCGGTCGGCGCCGTGCTGGTCTTCGCCCTCCTGCGCGGGGTCTTCTACTACTTCCAGAGTGTGCTGACAACGCGGGTCGGCCAGGAAGTGGTGATCAGCATCCGGCAGCAGCTCTTTGCCCATGTCCAGCGGCTCTCGCTGCGTTTCCATCACCGCGGTAGTACCGGTGACCTGTTGATGCGCTTCACCGGTGACATCAACAACCTGCGCCAGTTGCTGGCGGCAACCCTGCTCTCACTCATCACCGAAACGATCATCCTGATCGGGTTCGTGACCGTCATGTTCATCATGAACTGGCGGCTTGCCCTGCTCGCGGTCGTCACCATGCCGACCATCCTCATCCTGCTCGTCTTCTACTCAAGCCGGATCCGGACCGCCGCCCGCAAGCAACGCCGCCGCGAGGGCGAGCTTGCCTCCCGCCTGCACGAAACCCTCTCCAGCATGCACATCGTCCAGATGTTCACCCGCGAGCGCCAGGAAGAGGACCGGTTGCGTAACCTCAACCGGCGTAGCCTGAAGGCCGGGCTCAAGGCGACCCGGCTCGAAGGTCAGCTCAACCAGGGCGTCGAAATCTCGGTCGCGGTTGGCATGGCGCTCACGATCTGGGTTGGTGCCAACCAGGTGATCCAGGGCCGCCTCACGCCCGGTGAGCTGCTCGTCTTCGTCACCTACATGCAAAGTTTCTACCGGCCGATGCGACGACTTTCCCGCGTCGCCGAACGCGCCAGCAAGGCATCGAGTTGTGTCGACCGCATCACCGAGGTGCTTGACCAGGAACCGGAGATCCGCGACGGCGCGGTCAAGGCCGGGCGCCTGTGTGGCGCGATCCGGTTCGAGCGGGTCGGCTTCACCTACGAGGATGACGCGGCCACCCTGCATGACCTGAACCTGGTGATCGAACCGGGCCAGACAGTGGCCGTAATTGGCCAGTCCGGTGCCGGCAAATCGACGCTCGTCTCGCTGCTGCCGCGCCTCTACGACGTGACCAGCGGTGCTGTGACCATCGATGGCCGGAACGTCCGCGAGTACACCCTCAATTCGCTGCGCCAGAACATCAGCATCGTTCCGCAGGATGGTG